>DATASG010000295.1:0-5923 GCA_036269295.1 Vicinamibacterales bacterium
CGCATCGCGCTCGCCGCCCGGTTGGTCAGCACTTCGGTGGCTTCGAGACTGGTGCCTTCCGGCGCCCGGAGGTTGACCTCGAACTCCGAGGCGTCGTCCTGCGGCATGAAGTTCTTGTTCGCGATCATGAACAGCGGCGCGCTCGACAGCAGCACCAGCACCGCGACCGCCGAGACGATGGCGCGGTGGGCCATGGTCCACTCCAGCATCCGGGTGTAGACGACATCGACCGCATGGAAGAGCCTCGAGTCTTTCGAGGCGTGATCGTCCGGGCCGTGCTGCTTGACCTTCAACCAGCGCGCGGAGAGCATCGGCGTCAGCGTGAAGCTGACCAGCAGCGAAACCAGGATCGCGAACGCCATCGTGAGGCCGAAGCTCTTCATGAAGCGGCCGACGATACCTCCCATGAAGCCGACCGGCACGAAGATCGCGACCAGCGACAGCGTCGTCGCCAGCACGGCGAGACCGATCTCCTCGGTCGCATCGACCGCAGCCTGCAGCTGGTTCTCGTGCTTTTCCTCAATGAAGCGGTAGATGTTCTCCAGCACCACGATCGCATCGTCGATGACGATGCCGACCGAGAGCGTGAGCGCCAGCATGGTCATGAGGTTGAGCGTGAAGCCCATGTACCAGATCAGCCCGAAGGTGGCGATGATCGAGGTCGGGATCGCGATGGCGGCGATGATGGTGGAGCGGACGTTGGTCAGAAACAGCAGCACCACGATGGCCGCCAGAATGGAGCCGACGATGAGGTGCTCCTCGACGTTGTGGATCGACGCCTCGATGAAGTCGGAGGCGTCGCGCACCATGCGGATGGAGTAGCCGGGCGGCAGGGCGGTCTTCAGCTCCTCGACCTTGGCTCTCACCTCCTTCACGACCTCGACGGTGTTGGTCCCCGACTGCCGGCGGACCTGCAGCAGCACCGTGCCGGAGCCGTTGACGTTGGCGATGGTGTCGGGATCGGCTTCGCCATCCTCGACGCGGGCAACGTCGGCGATCCGGATCGGGTGGCCGTTCTGCTCGCGGACGACGATGTCGTTGAACTCGGCGACCGTCTGCACCCGGCCACGGGTGCGGAGGGTGACCGACTGCGGTCCCTGATCGACGCGGCCGCCGGGGATCTCGATGTTCTGCGACTGCAGAGCGCGCGAGACGTCGGTGACCGTGAGGTTGTAGCCGCGCAGTCGGTCGGAGTCGAGCCAGACGTTGATCTGCCGCTGACGGCCGCCCAGGATCACGACCTGGCCGACGCCGTTCACGCTTTCAATCTTGCGGCGGAGCACCTTGTCGGCGTATTCGGTGATGTCCTTGACCGGCTGGCTCTTCGCGCTCAAGGCCAGGCTGAGCACGGGCGCGGCGTCGGGATCCATTTTCTCGACCCGCGGCTGCTGGATGGTCTTGGGCAGCTGCGGCAGGACGCTGTTCACCTTATCGCGCACTTCCTGCGCCGCGGTGTCGGTGTCCTTGTCGAGCAGGAACGAGATGATGACCTGCGAGATCCCCTCAGACGAGATCGAGCGCAGATCGTCGATGCCGCTGATGGTGTTGACCGCTTCCTCGAGCTTGTCGGTGATCTCGGTTTCGATCTGCTCCGGCGCCGCACCGGGCTGCAGCGTCGTGACGGTAATGGTCGGGAAGTCGATCTTCGGAAAGCGATCGACGCCCAGGCGCGTGAACGAGAACGCGCCGATGACGGTGAGCGACAGGATGAGGACGGTCGCGAAGACCGGACGTTTGACGCACAGCGCGGCTAGCCATTGCATGATCAGCTCACCTTGATTCCATCTGCGAGCTGCGCGACGTTCCTGGTCGCGACGCGCTCGCCGGCCTTCAAGCCCTTGGTGACTTCGACGAGGTCGCCGACCGCTTCCCCGGTCGTGACGATGCGTTCCTCCACGTGGTCGCCGACGACCACATAGACGCGGCTGGTGCCGGAGAGGGTCACCACGCTTGCAGCCGGGATCACGATACCCGGGGTATGGGCCGGCTGCTCGATGCGCGCGGTGGCGAACAGTCCGGGCTTGAGGACGCCGTCCGGGTTCGGCACGATCGCCTCGACGGTCAGCGCGCGCTGATCGGCCTGCAGGGCAGGCGACACGTACTTCACCTTGCCCTCGAACTGGCGTCCAGGATAGGCGTCCACCTCGAAGGTCACCGGCTGGCCGGGCGCCATCGACGATACTGCCTGCTCGGGTACGGTCAGCTGGACACGCAGCGGATTGACCCGCACGATGGTCGCGACTTTCATTCCCTTGGTCACGTAGTCGCCGGTCGTGACGAGACGCTGCGCGACGACGCCGGTGAACGGGGCGCGGACGGACGTGTCGGCAAAGGCCTTGTGGGCGAGCGCGACGCGCGCCCGCGCCGCCTGCAACATCTGATACTGCTGCGCCGCACCGTTCTTGGCCGCCTCGTATTGCTGCCGCGCCGCTTCGGCCTGGGTGCGCCGCTGGTCGTATTCCGACTGCGACACCACGCGCTGGTCGAGCAGCGACTTGATGCGCGCGAACTCCGCCTGCGCAAGGTCGGCGCCTGCCTTGGCGTTTTGCACCTCCGGGACCTCGTTGACGTCCATGGCCGAGCCGCCAGAGATGCCGAGGCGCGCTTCGAGCTGAGCCGCGTTGGCTTCGGCCTCCTTCAGCTGTGCGTCGGTCTCGGTCGCCGAGATGCGAATCAGCTCGGAGCCTTCGGAGACCGGGGCGCCGCGTTCGATACTGGCGGCCACGACGCGGCCGGCTGTCTCCGCCGCGACGTCGGCCTGTTCTTCGGCCATCAGCGAGCCGGTGGCGCGGATGAAGCGTGCGATCGGGCGCTCGCCGGCGGCGACCGCGGCCACAGCCACGACCGGCGGCGCAGCGTTCCGTTCCTTGGCCTTGGCGTCGCCGGTGCTGCAGGCGCCCGAGGCAAGCGCCGCGGCGGCGATCAAGGCGATGAAAAAGGATGAGGTGGTTCCGCGATTCATGACAACTCCTGGCACCTTATGACGCCCGAACATCTGCGACCGATTGAACCTCGAGTGGACATTCCTGGAGGCCGGATGACTGGAGGGCGACGTTCGAGCGAAGGCCCGCCAGCGTCAGGTTCAGCACATCTGCGGCGAGCAGGTCGGCATCTTCACCGGGACCGAGCCGGTCCGACAGCTGCAAAACCGCGACGCCGACTACGCCGACCATCAACGCGCGCATGGCGACGGCGGTGTTCAGGCCCTTTGGAAGCTCGCCCGCGTCGACGCACGCCTGCAGCGCCTGGATGATGTGCTGCTTTCGCTCGTGCGCGAACGCGAAACGCTCGTACTCGCGGCTGATCCGCGGCACCGACCGATCGACGAAGATCAGGGCGAAGTACTGCGGCTGCTCGCGGCTGAACTCGTAGAGGCGCTTGAAGATGGCACGGACGCGCTCGAGCGGCGGCGCGTCCTGGTGGAGCGGATCGCCGTGGACGGTGTCCGGGTCGCCGAGGAGCCGGAGCCCCTCTTCAGCCAACGCGAAGAAAATGTCGTCCTTGCTCGGGAAGTATCCGTAGATGGCGGCCGGGCTGTACTCGATGCGCTCGGCGATCTTGCGGATCGAGACGTGTTGAAACCCTTCGGCCACGAACAGCTCGCGTGCGGCGTCGAGAATGGAGCGCCGAACGGCTTCCCGGTCCCGCTCATGTCGTTCTTTGATACCCATGAATTGATGTTCCTGATGACGTCCTGAACAGTGTTCATCAGGTTAACATCGTTAGACGCAGAAACAACGTTCGTTGTTTCAACGCATCTAAACTACTGTGCGTGCTTGGGTTGCGTTGCTGACAACAGTGCGAGGAGGGCGATGAGGTAGGTGGCGGCGGCCGTAAGCAGGGCAGCCCGGAAGCCCCAGTTCATGGCAATGAAGATGGCCAGAGTGGCCCCGAGGACCGAGAGGGCCCCATTGATCCCCCACGCCCAGGGCAGCATCTGCGGGGCCCGTGCGCTCAGCATCCGCATGCCGGTCGGCATCGGGATCCCAAGCGCGATCCCGATCGGGACCAGCATCGCCGCGGCGACCAGCATGCGCGAGCCGCGCGAAAACGGGATAGCCCAGTTGACGATCGGGGTGGCACCGGCGATGAACACGAGCGCGATGGCAGCGACGGCCAGGGTCCCGATCGCGCCGGTGCGGCGGAGCGACGCCGCGTCGAAGCCCCGGCTCCACGCTGCGCCGAGCCCGGTCCCGAGCAGCAGCGAGAACAGCGTGACGGTCAGCGAGTAGACCGGGTGCCCCAGCAGCAGCACGAAACGCTGCAGCACCGAAACCTCGATCAGCATGAAGCCGGCGCCGAGGGCGCCGAAGTACACCAGCCAGGCCAACCATCCACCCGGGCGCGCCTGCCCCCGCCCAGCCAGGAGGAGCGGGCCGACGACGAACAGCACGACCAGCGCGGTCGAGATCGCGAGCAGGGTCATCAGCGCGCTGAGACCGTTCCCGAACAGCATCTTCTGGCCGAAGGCGACGTCGAACTGGTCCTGGATCTTCGTGGTGTGAAAAAAGAACGGGCGGTCGTCGGTCGTCGGCCGGATGTCGGACCGGTAGCCCGCGTAAAACTGTTCCCGGTCGGGGGCGAGCACGAGGCGCGCGTAGTCGCCGGTCGCGGCGCCGTCGACGATCACGTCGCCGGCGGGCCGGGAGACCTGCGGCTGCGCGTCGCCTGGCGACGCGCCTGTTCCCGGCGCGTAGAGCACGTCGAAGTCGAGTCGATCGGCGACGGTGCGCAACTGCGCGACCTCGCCGGCGGTGAACGGCGTCTTCTTCAGCAGAAAGGTGGCGACGCGATCCTGCCGCACGATGGCGAGGCGATCGGCCGCCGACCAGCCGCGCTGCGCGCAGGCGGCCTGGGCGAGGGACACCAGGCGCAGGCCGTCGGCGACCCATCGTGTGATCGTCAGTATCCCGCCATCGGTGAGGTGATCCAGGTAGTCGTTGAAGGCATCGACGGTGTAGAGGGAGTTCTCGGTCAACGTGTAGGCGCCCGCCGCGGTGGCGGCCCAGGTATCCACCAGCGACGCCTGGATCACGTCGTAGCTTTCGGGCGTCCGCCGGACGAAGCTCCGCCCATCGTCCACCGCCACGAACACGCGCGGGTTGGTGTAGATGCCGCCGGAAAAATCACGGAAGCGATCGCGCATCACGTCGTTGGCGATGATCGGGTTGATCTCGACGCCGTCCACGCGCGAGGCGCCGAACACCAGCGCCGAGGCGAGGTCTCTTCCGCCGCCGGGGCCGATCACGAGGGCGGTGAAGCCGGGGACCGGGGGCCCCTTCTCTTTCAATTGATACGCCAGGGCGGTCAGCTCGTAGCGCAGGTACTGCGCGTTCGACAGGTCTGGATTCAGATGCAGGATCGGCGTCGAGGCGGCCGAGTCGATGTCCATGAATCGCGTTTCCGGCAGCGTGCCGGTGTAGGCCGTGCTCAACGACCAGTCACCGTGCGTCCGTTGGTAGACGCCGATCCGCGAGAACGAATTCCACTTGCTGAACAAGACCCGGTCGCCCTGGTGCCCCTTGGTGTCGACCACGTCGAAGGTGGCGCGGCCCGACAGCTGCCCGGCGATCGGGATCAGCGCGATGACGACGCCGGCGGCGGCGATCCGCGGGCGGCCGACGCCCGAGGCGAAGAGAATGGCGGCGGCAATCGTCAGCGCGGCGGCGGCCAGGACCACGCCCGGCGCGCCCAGGCGATCGAGCAGCGGAATCAGCATCAGGCAGCCGCCGGCGGCGCCGATCAGGTCCGCCGCATAGACGGCGTTGACCTGGGCCGACAGCCGCGAGGTGGCGAGGGTGACGACGAGGCCGCCGGCGAAGAAGGGGAGCGCGGCGAGGGCGTAGATGGTCAGCATCAGCGCCAGGTTGTGCGGCGAATAGCTCAGGCCGACGCGAAGGCGGACGAGCCAGAACAGCGCGAC
>DATASG010000296.1:0-11657 GCA_036269295.1 Vicinamibacterales bacterium
GCCTCGGCGCTGCGCGCGTTCGTCCGGGTCGCGCCGGAGGTGATCAAGCGCCTCGACCAGGAGCACGCCGACCGCTCGGACTTCCGGGCGATCGGGCGCGTCATCGCGCCGTGGGGGCGTCGCATCGGCGACCTCCGCTTCGAGACCGAGGGCGCCTGGAAGCGAGCGGGCACGACCGTCGACTCGCTGTCCAAGGAGCTGCGGCTGGCGCTGATGTATCCGGAAGGGGCGTCTGTATAGGCACTCTTCTCATAACCGGAGGGGCCGGGTTCATCGGCTCCAACCTCGTTCACTACGCGCTCGAGCACACCGCCGATCGTCTCGTCGTCCTCGACAAGCTGACCTATGCCGGCAGCCTGCTGAACCTCGACGGCCCGCTGAAAGACCCGCGCGTCACCTTTGTCCAGGCCGACATCGCGGATGCGGGCGCAGTCGCGAGCGTGTTCGCGGCGCACCGACCGAGCGCGGTCCTCAACCTGGCGGCCGAGACGCACGTCGATCGCTCCATCGACGGCCCGCGTCCGTTCATCGACACCAACATCGTCGGCGCTTTCGTGCTGCTCGAAGCGGCCCGGACGTTCGTCGCCGGCCTCGACCCGGCGGCGCGTGGGGCGTTCCGTTTCCTGCAGGTGTCGACCGACGAGGTCTACGGGACGCTGGGCCCGAGCGGGCTCTTCAGCGAGGAGACGCCGTACGCGCCGAACTCGCCGTATGCGGCCAGCAAGGCGGCCGCGGATCACCTGGTGCGCGCCAGCTTTCACACCTACGGCCTGCCGGCGCTGATCACGAACTGCTCGAACAACTACGGGCCGCTGCAGTTTCCGGAGAAACTGATTCCGCTGATGCTGCTCAACGCGCTCGACGGCCGGTCGCTGCCGGTCTACGGCGACGGCGGCCAGGTACGCGACTGGCTGCACGTCGAGGATCATTGCGCCGGCATCCTGCTGGTGCTGGCGCAGGGCCGCCTCGGCGAGAAGTACAACATCGGCGGCGGCAACGAGCGGACCAATCTCGAAGTCGTCGATCGCCTCTGTGACGCGGTCGAACAGCTGCGTCCCGCGGGGACCAACCCGGCGTTGAAAGGCGGAAGCTACCGCAACCTGAAGCAGTTCGTGCCCGATCGACCGGGGCACGATCGCCGCTACGCGATCGACGCGACCAAGATCCGCCGCGAGCTGGGATGGGCCCCGCGCCACCGGTTCGAACACGGGCTGGCCGCGACTGCGCGCTGGTATCTCGAGCACCGCGAGTGGTGCGAGCAGATCCAAGCGAGCTACAAGCGGGAGCGGCTGGGAACGATCAGCTCTCAACGCTCAACGCTCAACGCTCAATACTGAACGCTGACTCTGAAATCTGAGATCTGCAATGTTGAAAGGCATCATTCTCGCCGGCGGCTCCGGATCGCGGTTGCACCCGTTGACGCGCGCGGTCAGCAAGCAGCTGATGCCGATCTACAACAAGCCGATGATCTACTACCCGCTGTCGACGCTGATGCTGTCCGGGATCCGAAAGGTGCTGGTGATCACGACGCCGCACGAGCAGGGTGGATTCAAGCGGCTGCTCGGTGACGGCAGCGAGATCGGGCTGCAGATCTCCTATGCGGCGCAGCCGAGCCCTGACGGCCTGGCGCAGGCCTTCATCATCGGCCGCGAGTTCGTCGGGCCGGATCGCGTGGCCCTGGCGCTCGGCGACAACGTCTTCTACGGCGCGCATTTTTCCGACTACCTGCGCAGCGCCGCGGCGCGCGAGACCGGCGCCACCGTGTTCGGCTATCAGGTCCGCGATCCCGAGCGCTATGGCGTCGTGGAGTTCGACGCCGACGGCCACGCCGTGAGCCTGGAGGAGAAGCCGGCGGTGCCGAAGTCGTCGTACGCCGTGACCGGGCTCTACTTCTACGACAACCAGGTGGTGGACATCGCGGCGGGGCTGAAGCCGTCGCCGCGCGGCGAGCTCGAGATCACCGACGTCAACCGCACCTATCTGGAGCGGGGCGATCTGCAGGTCGAAAAGCTGGCGCGCGGCATCGCCTGGCTCGATACCGGCACCCACGACTCGCTGATGCAGGCGTCGAACTACATTCACGCGATCGAGGAACGCCAGGGCCTGATGGTCGCCTGCCTCGAGGAGATCGCGTACCGCATGGGGTACATTACCGCCGGCGACGTCACGCGCCTGGCGCGCGCGATGGGGTCGAGCGCCTACGGCCGTTACCTCACGCACATGCTCGAGCACGAGGCTTGACATGCGCTTCGTGCCGACCGCGATCCCGGACGTCATCCTGATCGAACCCGACGTCCACCTGGACGGCCGCGGGTTCTTTCTCGAGACCTATCACGCCGATCGCTACCGCGAGCACGGCATCGCCGGGCCGTTCGTGCAGGACAACCATTCGCGATCGATCGGCGGCACACTGCGCGGCCTGCATCTGCAGCTGCGACATCCCCAGGGCAAGCTGATTCGCGTCATCGAGGGAGAAATCTTCGACGTCGCCGTCGACGTGCGCCGCGGCTCGCCCACCTTCGGGCGCTGGGTCGGGGTCAGCCTGCGCGCGGAGCGCTTCCAGCAGGTCTACGTGCCACCCGGCTTCGCGCACGGCTTCGCGGTCGTGAGTCCGATCGCGCAGGTCGAGTACAAGTGCACCGACGTCTACGACCCGGAGAGCGAGATCGGCATCGCCTGGAACGATCCGGCGCTCAGCATCTCGTGGCCCATCAGCGAGCCGCTCCTGTCGACTCGAGACCGGCATCATGCAGCGCTCGGTGACGTCCTGGACCGCCTTCCGGCGAAGACAGATTTGTAAGAATCGCACCAAAATCGTGGCTCCGGAGCGAGCCGCACCCTCCGGCTCTCCCCGATTGTCGAGGAAAAAACGCAGGCATGGCGCTTGCCCCTATGGGGAGCAGGTCGCTGGTCTGATTACGGCAGGGCGCCGTGAATGCTGGGGGAGCCAGACCAGTGGAGCAGAGGGGCATCGCAATCACGCGGTGCCCTTTTGTTTTGTACTGATAAATTCTCCGGTGTGAACAGACGTCTTCTCCTTGCCCTTGCGCTCGCGGCCGTGTGTCCCCTGTCTGGGGCCGGTCAACGCGCCGACACCACACCCGCCCCAGCCCCGCTCTCGGACTTCTTCAAGCCTGGCGTCGTGCTGCAGGATCGCAACGGCGACGGGGCGATCGACTTCGTCGACGCCCGCATCGTGCTCGCGGAACAGCCGTCATCGGCCGAGCTTGCTGCAGCGAGCGACATCGCGGCGCGCCTCGGCTTCGAGACGTCGGCGATGAACCTGCCGCTGACCGTTGAAAGAGGCTTCCAACCGTCGGACAGCCCGACGATTTTCGTCGGCACGAAATCACTCGCGGGATCCGGTGTGACGCTGGCGGCGATCGGCGGCGCTGGTCTGAAGGCGGGAGACGGCGCGGTCCTCGCGTTTTCCCAGGGCGGCAAGGCCGCGGTCGCGGTCCTCGGCGGAGACGACGCCGGCCTCGCGTCTGCTGCGGTCATGCTGGCCGGCCATCTGCCGTACACCTGGGATCAGAAGAGTCCCACTACCGACAAGATCGCGGAGGCTGTGAAGCAGTTCCTGGCGGGCAAGGGGGTGACCGCGGCATCTGCGATCGCATCGGCAGTCTACACACACGCGGGCGGGACGGACGGCCCCGATCGTTTGACGATCGCGCTGCAGATGGCCAATGGCGGGGATTTCGTGAAGGCGATGGTGGCGCTGAACCAGTTCAAGGCGACCGGGACGCGCGACGCGAAGCGGGCGCTGTCGTACGCGAACGTGCGCGCGATCCAGATTCGACTGCGCGCGCCGGGATCAGGTCCGCTGTCAATCGATCTGCCGCGAGCGGTCGCACCCGATGCGGCGGCGGCGCAGCCGCCGGCGCGCCGGCCGGGGGGCGGCGCCAAGGAGGGCTTCGATCTCTCCACGTTCTACGCCAACGAGGGCGCGCTCGCCGATTCCGACAACAATTTGATTCCCGATCGCATCGACGTGCTGCTGAGCGCGGAGGGGGACGGCTCCGAAGGGATCATCGATCTGGCGGCGCGTCTCGGCCTCGAGTCCACCGGCATCTCGCTGCCAATCGCGCGGCCGGCGGCATTGCTGACCGCACCGGCGAGCGAACCGATGCTGGTGCTGATCGGCACGTCGCATCCGCTCGTCGACCAGCTGATCAAGGATCACAAGTGGCAGGCGCCGCCGCTGCAACCAGGCGAAGGGCTGGTGCAGGTCGTGAAGAAGGCGTTTGGCGAGAAGAGCGCGCTGATCGTCACCGGCGGCGACGCCGCCGGGGTCCGCCGCGCCGTCTCCCAGCTCGCGGTGACGTTCCCTCACATCTGGCAGCGCGGCAAGGACCGCACGACGCTGGACGATGTGGAAGACGATGTGCGGAAGTTCGTGGCGGGACGATCGCCGGCCGGGCAGGCGGCGATGAGCCTGTACAAACTGGACAAGCTCGCCGGCCAGTTGACAGGCAAGGATCTGGCGTCGGCCCGCGTCAAGGTTTACGTCGAGAAGGCGGCTGACGGCTTTGCCGAAGTCGTCCGCCGCCAGGCGGCCGCCGACTTCAAGGCGCCGGCACTGAGCGTCGAGGTGCAGAACCTCGACGTCCGGAAAGGCCGCACGCTCATCAACGACGACTTCGAGATTCCGTCCGAGGTCGACGAGTTCTGGACAAAGCTGCGCGCGAAGGTCATCCCCAACCTGAAGAAGAAGCCGGCGGTCTCCGTCGAAGCGCGGTTGAGCGAGCCGCCTGAGATTCGCCGCCAGATCGAACAGCAGGCGCGCGCCGAGCTGATCAAGTCCGGCGCTGACGAGAAGGCGACGACCGTGACCGTGCTCTCGGCGTACAAGCAGGGCTACAGCTGGCTTTACGACGTCGTGCGCCCTGCGCTCGAAGGCAAGGCCGTCGACTCAATCACCATCAAGTTCGCCGAGCTCGGCCCTCCGTCTGGCTGGACGCAGCAGGGGATGTACGCGCCTACCCGCTGGCTGCTCGAAATCTATCCCATCGACGAGATCCTGGCGTCCGAATTGAAGATCGATCTGAAGAAGATCCATTTTGAGATGGCGCCAATCGGCTCGCCTGCCTACGAGGTCAGCGTCACCGGGGCAGGCGGCGCGCCCCTGTTCCACCACACCTTCGATCCGGCGATCGTCGAGCGGCCGTTCTTCGATCGCTTCCCGGACTACGAGCACGTGCGCGTCACGACCGGCTGGATCAAGGCGAGCGTCGCCGGGAAGGCGGCGATCGACGAGCGTATCGCGACCGATCCGGAACGCTTCTGGGATCGGTTTCAATCGAAAACGCTGCCGGCGCTGTACGACCACGTGATGGCGCTCGGCAACGGCAAGCCGAGGGCGGAGGATGCGCCCTTCTTCGGTGAGCTGACCGTGGATCTGACGCTGAGCGAGCCCGAGTACCGGCTGCCGGTCGATCAGGAGCAGATCTCCTCAATGGAAGCGCTCCACGAGGAGATCTACTTCAACACGATTCACTTCTTCGACGTGATGGGGCGCTTTACGCGCGGCGCGGGCCTCGCCTATCCCGGCCGCATCATTCCGATCATGCATCCCAAAGCCGATGGCAAGCCCGGGCGCGCGAAGATCACCGTCACCGGATTCGACGCCGCTCACCCGTCCGTGGTCGTCGAATACACCGAGCGCAGCGGACGCAGCGGTGTCGCCAGGCTCGACGTGCCGAAGATCGCGGTCGATCGGCCGCAGACGCTGGCCGCCGCGGTGCGCGCCGGCCGCGACGGCGTCGAGCGACTCGACCTTCGTCTGAAGGTCGACACCGAGAAAGACGAGCGCGAGGCGCTGGTCAAGCGTACCGCGGATGATCGTGTCGATCGCACGATGCTGTCGGCGGAGCAGGCTACGGAAGTGCTTGCGAACCTGGCCCGCCTGCGATCGGCGGGCCTGTATCGAGACGCGTTGGCGTATCACGACCTGGGCAGCCTTCGGGTGACGGTTGGCTGGGAGCACGAGAGCAAGGCCGGCACTGAGGTCGTTGCCACGCTGGAGCCGAATGGCGTGCCGGCGCCGTTCCCCGACATTTCGGCTTATCGAGCGCATGGCGACGCATCCCCCGCTCCAGGGTCCAGTCCGCTCGTGCAATGGGACACGCCGATCCCGCCGCCGGAGGCCTACGGGATTCTCGCGAGGATGTCGTCGTACAAGGAGGCGACCGTCTACAAGGTCGGGCAGAGCTATCTCGGCAAGGATGTCTGGGCGATGGACCTGATGCCGCCGATCGAGGCGTCGCACTGGTCGCAGGCCAAGCAGACGACCATGAAGCCGACGATTGTCTATTCAGCACGGCAGCACGCCAACGAAGTCTCGTCCACCAGCCACGTCCTCCGGATGGCCGAGCTGCTGCTGACCGATCCTGTCTACCGCGAGAAGCTGAACAAGGTCAACGTCGTCATCCATCCGATCACCAACGCGGACGGAGCGCAGCTCGCGTACGATCTCCAGAAGATCAACCCGACCTACATGCTGCACGCCGGCTATCTCGGATCGCTCGGCGTCGATGTGACCGCGGCGCAGTGGGACCCGGATCCGGTCTATCCAGAGAGCGGCATTCGCCCGAAGATCTGGCGCACGTGGCTGCCGGATATCTTCCTGAACCCGCACGGCTACCCCTCGCACGAGTGGGTGCAGATGTTCTCCGAGTACGCCGCGTGGGTCCGCACCCGTTCCGTGGAGACGCGTGACTACTGGACGATGCGCGGCTGGTGGATGCCCGGGTTCGGGTGGCTGGACGATGCGCGCTATCCGCGGCACAAGGACGAGCAGACCAAGCTGCTCACCATGATCACGGATTACGCGAAGCGGGTGCCGGAGACGGTGGCGTTGAACGCGCGAGCGTACGACCGCTACCGGCGCTACAGCTTCGACTTCGACCAGAAGAACTTCAAGCTCGATTTCACCAACGGCGTGTTGATCTACAAGTCGATCAAGGGCGCGCGCGCCAGCCCGACGAGCCCGGATTTCATGACACGGA
Organism: Vicinamibacterales bacterium; assembly: GCA_036269295.1. Lineage (GTDB taxonomy): Bacteria > Acidobacteriota > Vicinamibacteria > Vicinamibacterales > CAVVIG01 > CAVQFC01. The sequence continues at coordinate 7,011 of DATASG010000296.1, forward strand.
ACCCGAACGTGACCGTCTGGGACGGCGTCACCGAGGCGCCGGACGAGACCGCCCGCGGCGACTGGATGAAGCTGGTCGCGAACGCCGGTCTGCAGTGGGACAAGGCGATCCTCGACTATCTCGTGCAGGGGCACCACGAGGTGGAGCGGAAGGTCGAGCCGTTCTGGAACGGGGTTACGCTGTCGATGAACAGGCCTCGGCCGCCGAAGCCGGTGAAGAGCGACGAGGAGAAGAAAGCGACGACAGAGGTCAGGTAGGTCTGGTGGGTCGGATGGGCAGGAAGGGCAGGAAGCGCAAGCGCGATGGCAGCAGGCCTGCGATCAACGACTCACGCGCCTGGCGGTGACGATCGTAATCGGCGGATCCAGGTTCTGACCCTTGGTCGGCTGCTGCTGAATCTTCCGCACGATGTCCATTCCGGAGACGACGTGCCCGAATGCCGCGGCGCCCTGCTCGTCGTCGAATCGCTTGCCGCCGAAGTCCAGTGATGGCTGATCGTTGAGCAGGATGAAGAAGTCTGATGTCGCGGTATCTGCACCAGTCCATCGACGTAGGCGAGGAAGTTCGCAACGGTACGCGGCGCGGCCGAGCCTTCGACCACGATGGTGAAGGAGCCGAGCGTGGTGTCGAAGCGTACGGCCGGCGATTCAGCGGGCTGGCGCATCGTCGTCACAGAAGCCCAGACAGCGACGATCGCGAGCGCGCGAAGGCAGGAGTTCAGCATCTCGGTCCGGCCATCCTACGCTAGAATCGCGTCACCTTGACCCAAGATCCGGAAAGTGAATTCCACGTGCGCATCGACATCAATTCGGACACCGGCGAGTCGTTCGGGGCCTACACGATCGGGCACGACGGCGGGCTCTTCCGCTCGATCACGTCAGCCAATGTCGCCGCGGGGTTTCATGCTGGCGATCCGTCGGTGCTGCGGGCGACGATTCGGCTGGCGAAAACCCACGGGGTGGCAGTCGGTGCGCATCCGGGGTTTCCGGATCTCGTCGGCTTCGGCCGGCGCGAGCTGAACGTGACGCCGCAAGAGGCCGAAGACCTGGTCCTCTACCAGATCGCGGCGGTTGCCGGTGTGGCTGCGGCCGAGGGCGTGACACTCCAGCACGTGAAGCCGCACGGCGCGCTGTTCAACATGGCGGTGCGGAACGCCGAGCTCGCGGCGGCGATCGCGCGCGCGGTCGCGGTATTCGACAAGACGCTGATCCTGTTCGGCCTGCCCGGATCGGAAATCCTGAACGCGGGACGAGCCGCCGGGCTGCGGGTGGCGGCGGAAGTATTCGCCGACCGGGCCTACGAGGCCGACGGCTCGCTGGCCTCGCGCCGCAAGCCCGGCGCAGTCATCCACGATCCCGCCGCCGTCGTCTCGCGTGCAATCCGGATGGTGAAGGAGCGGACGGTGGTCGCGACCGACGGATCGGTCGTGGCGCTCGAAGCCGACACGATCTGCGTGCACGGCGACACGCCCGGCTCAGACGATCTGGCGGCGAAGATCCGCGCCGGCCTCGAAGCGGCCGGAGTCAGCGTTCGCGCGATCGCGTCCTAATTCCCCCCCTCCTGCGTCAGCAACGATCTCAACAACTGTTAGGATTGGCGCCGATGAGCTTCTCGTCCGGTGTCCGCGTATCCAGCCCCCCGGTCCCAGCCCCTGCCGACGCCTCACTGTTCGGCTGGTGGCGCGAAGCCGATTCGCGGGCGCGGTACGCCTTCGTGGCCGCGGCGATGGGCTGGATGCTGGACTCGTTCGACGTCATGCTCTACGCGATGGTCGGCGCGGCGCTGATCAACGATCCGACTCTCCATCTATCGTTTCAGACCAACGGCCTGCTCGGATCGATCACCCAGCTCGCCGCCGCCGCCGGCGGCATCCTCTTCGCGGTCATCGCCGATCGCCTTGGCCGCAAGCGGGCCCTGATGGGCGCAATCCTGATGTATTCGATTTTCACCGCGGCGTGCGGCTTCTCGCAGACGGTGATGCAGCTTGCGATCTTCCGCGTCTGTCTCGGCCTCGGCATGGGCGGCGAATGGGCGACCGGCGCGGCGCTGGTGTCCGAATCGTTTCCGGCGCGGCATCGCGGCAAGGCGCTCGCCTTCGTCCAGAGCTCGTGGGCGATCGGCTATGGCTTCGCCGCGCTGGTCAACCTGATGGTGATGCCGAGCTGGGGCTGGCGCGGCGTCTTTTTCGTCGGCGTCATCCCGGCGCTGTTCACGATGTGGATCCGCCGCAACGTCGAGGAGCCGCAGATCTGGCTGGACACGCCGAAGGCGGACCGTGGCCGCCTCAGCCTGCTGTTCACCCCGGCGATCGCCAGGGTCACGGTCTTCGTCACTCTGATGAACGCCTGCACGCTGTTCGGCTGGTGGGGCCTCAACAGCTGGGTGCCGTCGTACCTGGCGCTCGGTCCCGAGCGCGGCGGCATCGGGCTGTCCTCGTCGGTGATGTCGATGTTCGTGATCCTGATGCAGACCGGGATGTGGTTCGGCTACGTGAGCTTCGGCTACATCGCGGACGCGATCGGCCGCAAGAAGACCTACGTCACGTTCGTCCTCGCCGCGAGCCTACTGCTGCCGCTGTACGGCTTCCTCAAGACGCCGGTGTTGCTGCTGGTGCTGGGCCCTCTCGTCGCCTTCTTCGGCACCGGCTACTACAGCGGCTTCGGCGCCGTGATTGTGGAGCTGTATCCCACCTCCGTTCGCGCCACCGCCGCCGGTGTCTGCTACAACACCGGCCGCATCGCCAGCGCAGCGGCGCCCTTCGTGGTCGGATCGCTGGCGGCGTCCAGAGGGTTCTTCGCCGCGTTCGCTGTCGCCGGCGCCGCCTTCTTCGTCGCAGCGATGATGTGGATCTGGATTCCCGAGACACGCAACGCCGAGCTACAGTAGGCAGCCGTCAGATCCGTGACTCCCGCCATCGCCGCCGTCGTCGCCATGTACGGCGCCTTCATGCTGGTCGGCTGGTTGGCCTCTCGGAAGGCTCGTGGAGGCACGGCGGCCGATTTCATCGTTGCCGGCCGGGCGATGCCGCTGTGGGTCGCCGCGCTGACCATGACCGCGACCTGGGTCGACGGCGGCTATCTGCTCGGCACCACCGAGGGCGCCTACAAGCACTCGATCCAGCTCGGCATCCAAGGCGGCCTCTGCTTCGGCATCAGCCTGATTCTCGGCGGCCTCTTCTTCGCCGGCATCATGCGCCGCTACGGGTTCACGACACTGATTGATCCGTTCGAAGCCCGCTTCGGCAGGCGATGGGCGGCGGTGTTGTTTCTGCCGGCTCTCGCCGGCGAGCTGTTCTGGAGCGCGGAACTGCTGGTCGCGGTCGGCTCCACGTTCGGGGTTCTGCTGGGCATGAGCCTGACCACGGCGATCATCCTGGCGGCAGTCGTGACCACCGCGTACACCATGCTCGGCGGCATGTGGTCGGTGGCCTACACCGACATCTTTCAGCTTTCGATCGTCGCCATCGGGCTGTGCATCGCGTTGCCGTTCGTGCTGTCTGGGGCGGGAGGCTTGCGGCACGCGTGGGACGTGTATGCCGCGGCGCGGCCCGAAGGAGGCAGCGCGATTCCGCCGTGGCAGCCGCACACAAGCCTGTGGACGCACGCCTCGGTCGTCGGATGGTGGGATACCTCGGTGATGCTGGTGTGCGGCGGGATTCCCTGGAACTGCTACTTCCAGCGCGTGCTGTCGTGCCGCTCACCGCGCGCCGCGCGTGGGCAGTCGATCGTGTCCGGCGCGCTGACGATCGCCTTCACCGTGCCGCCTCTGCTGATGGGGATCTCGGCGTTCGCCTTCCCGTGGCCCGCCGGCATCGTCGCGCGCCTGCAGGCGACGCCGGCGGAGACGATGCCGCTGCTGTTCCTCAGCGCCGTGCCCCGGGTCATCGGCTTGCTTGGCCTGGCGGCCATCGTCGGCGCGGTCAGCTCCAGCTTCAGCTCGTCGATCCTGTCGGCGGGATCGATGTTGAGCTGGAACTGCATCAAGCGTCTGGTGTGGCCCGACGTGTCGGCGCTCCAGATGAAGCGCGTCATCCGCTCGTCGATCCTCCTCTTCGGCGCGGTCGCCGCCGGGGTCGCCTTGAAGGTGCAGAGCGTGCAGGCGCTCTGGTTCTTCACCAGCGACCTGGTGTTCGTGCTGCTGTTTCCCCAGCTGATCTTCGCGCTGTTCGATCACAAGGCGAATCGGACCGGATCGATGGTCGCCTTCGGGGTGTCGTTCCTGCTGCGTGTGGCAGGCGGGGAGCCGCTGCTCGGCGTGCCGGCGCTGGTCGCGTATCCCGAGGCGATGCCGTTCAGGATCGTGGCGGCGGGTGCCGGGCTGATTCTGCTGCCGATCGTCTCTCGCGCCACCGCGCGGTGGGATGCGCCTCAACCGCTGCGCAATGTCGTCGTCGCAGAGGCGGCCTAGTGTCGGTGCAGAAGCTGCTCGCCTGGCTCGCGCACCTCTACACCGCGATGGGCCTGGTCTGCGCCGCGGGGATGGCGGTACTGATCGTGCGCGGCGGCGACGCGTCTTTTCGAGGTGCGTTCCTCCTGATGATGGTGGCGACGGCGATCGACGCCACCGACGGCTGGCTCGCTCGACGGGCGCGCGTCCAAGACGTGCTCCCCGGGTTCGACGGCAGCGCGCTCGACAACCTAATTGATT
>DATASG010000297.1:0-1734 GCA_036269295.1 Vicinamibacterales bacterium
GCCGAAGCGTTCACGCTGCCGGAAATCGGCGGCGATCACTTCCGGTCGAGCGCGGTGTTCCTGACCCAGTCGCACCCCAAACAGACCGAGGGCAACGACGTTTTCGCCGGCACCTCGCTCGACCAGCTCTACGCGCAGCAGTTCGGCCAGGACTCGCCGATCCCGTCGATGCAGCTCTCGATTGAGAACGTCGACCAGGCCGGCGGATGCACCTACGGCTACTCGTGCATCTACACCGACACGATCAGCTGGGCGTCACCGAAGCAGCCGCTGCCGATGGTGCGCGACCCGCGCGTCGTGTTCGATCAGCTGTTCGGCGTCGGCGCCACCGCGGACGAGCGCAAGCTCAATCTCAAGACCGACCGCAGCATCCTCGACTGGATCTCGGGCCAGGCGGCGCAGCTGAAGCGCGAGCTCGGCGCCAGCGACCAGGCGCGGCTCAACGACTACTTCGAGAACATCCGCGAGATCGAGCGCCGGATTCAGCGCGTCGAAGCGCGCAACGCCAGCGGCGAGCAGCGGGCGCTTCCGGAAGCGCCGATCGGCGTGCCCGACTCGTTCGAAGAGCACGTGCACATTCTGATGGACCTGATCGCGGTCGCCTTCCAGTCGGACACGACGCGCGTGTTCTCGTTCAAGCTCGGTCGCGACGCCTCCGGTCGCTCCTACCCGGAGAGCGGGGTGACGACCGGCTTCCACAACGCCTCGCACCACGGGGAGCGCGAAGATCGGATCATGGAGTTCGCCAAGATCAACCGCTACCACGTCAGCATGCTGCCGTATCTACTGGAGAAGCTGAAGAATACGCCGGAAGGCGACAGCAACCTGCTGGAGAACAGCCTGCTGGTCTACGGTTCGCCGATGGGCGATTCGAACATCCACAACCACAAACGCGTGCCGCTGGTCCTGATGGGCCACGCCGGCGGCAAGCTGACCGGCGGCGTTCACATCAAGGCGCCGGATGGCACGCCGATGGCCAACGCGATGTTGACCTCGCTTCACGCGCTGGGCCGCACCGATCTCCCGAGCTTTGGCGACAGCACGGGGGAGCTCAACCTGAACACGAACCCGGTAGTCCTGACCGACTCGAAGGCGTAAACGGCGGGCCGGCCTCGAGGCCGGCCGGAGATTGATGATGCGTAGAACACTGACGACGGTTCTTTCGATCGGTGCGATGGTGGCGCTGAGCCTGTCGACCCTCACGCACGCCGCCCCGGCCGGCGCGGCGGCGTTTGTCGACGCGGCGATGAACGGCAACCGCGACGCCGTGCGCGCGTTCCTCAAGGACGGCGTCGACGTCAACACCACCCAGGCCGACGGCATGACGGCGCTGCACTGGGCGGCGCAGAAGGGCGACGTCGAGCTGGCGACGGTGCTCATCTACGCCAGCGCCAACCTCAAGGCGACGACCCGCATCGGCGGCTACACTCCGCTGCTGATCAGGTTGCAGTGTCATGAGGGAATCGACGCGAGCCAGGCGCTCTACGACTGGGACTTCCCCCGCCAGCTGCTGCACCTGCGCGCGTTGGAGGCGACGGCCTCTATACAGGGGAGCGCTGTGCGGGACGGGACAGCGCGGGGCGGGGACCTGGACGTCGACGCCGTGGAGGCCTCGCTCTACGACCCGAAGGTCCTCATCGCCCGCCCGGTGCTGCGGGCCCTGCGCACCTCGCCGAGCGTGCTCCTGATCGACGAGGTCGACCGCGCCGACGACGAGTTCGAGGCGTTCCTGCT
>DATASG010000298.1:0-8004 GCA_036269295.1 Vicinamibacterales bacterium
CTGTCCATCCGTTCGGCCTCCGGGCGCATGAAAACGCCGCCGGTCGGCGAATCGGCCGCTCGGGGATCGCCATCCATCACGACACGGCCTCCGGCGGGTTGTCCGCAAACAATTCCGCCTGTCGCCGACTCACGACACTCCCCACGGGTAGAACGGCGCAGTCTTGAAGGCGGGAGTTGGGGAACGCCGGTTGCCTCCCCGGCTGTCGGCGACCACCGAGCGGTACGACAATCAGACAGCGAACGCGCTGATGGCGGCTGCGCGGCGCTTGGACACGGGGAGGCTTTCACAATTCCTTCACATCCGACCGTCCAAGCTACTGAGACGGTCGATATTCAGGGCACTGAAACAGATGAGAACTCGTTGCCGGATGAGGATATTTAGGGGATGGGGTGGATGACGGGACTCGAACCCGCAACCTCCGGCGCCACAGGCCGGCGCTCTAACCATTGAGCTACACCCACCATGCCTGGTGAGCTCTTGAGTGTAGCACTAGGCTTCCTCTTCTTCCACGGTCTCCGGGTCGGCATCCCGACTGTCGACGATGTGGCCGTCAACCAGCTTCGCTCGCAGCAGGTGGATGTGGTTGGCCCTCTCGGTTTTGGCCTCGTACATCAGCTTGTCGGCGCACTGAATCAGATCGCCTGAGAGGCGCTTGGCGATGAACCGTCGGTCGGAAACCCTTCCGAGCCAGAGGCAGACGACGCCGACGTCGACCCGCACCGGTTGCACGGCAAGCCGATCTTCCTCGAGCGCCCAGTCGAAGCGCTCGACCGCCTCGCGGAAACGCTCGCCGATGGCGTGCGCCAGCTGACACGAGGCAAGATCGGGAATCAGGAAACAGAACTCATCGCCCCCGAAGCGCGCGTGCAAATCCTTTGATCGCGGGCCGACCGATTCCTGCGCCAGCAGATCGTCAGAGCGGACCTGCTCCCGCAACAGCATCGCGACGCGCTCGATGATGCGATCGCCCACCGCGTGGCCCAGCGCGTCGTTGTACCACTTGAAGCCGGTGATATCGACGAGCCCGACCGCGCACCAGCGTCCGCGCTGCTCGAGCGCCAGGAACGACTCCAGCTGCTCCGTGAAGCGGCCGAAGTTCATCAGCTTGGTCTTGGGATCGCGATGCGACTTGTCGGTGAGGTCGGCGACCAGCGCCTCGAAGTAGCGCGAGATGCTGTTGACGGTCGCGTCCCTGGCGGACAGCTCGGACGCGACGTCGGACATTTTTTCGGCAAAGCCGGTCGCGAGCGCCGTGATCGCGTCCTGCTTCGATTCCTGCCACAGCCGCTCCTGCCTCGCGAAGACCGCGTCAATCGCCGTCAGCAGCGACTGTTCGAGCGTCGGCGCAAGCGCCAGCCGATCGCGCACCCACGCCTGCAGCTCGCTCCGCGTCTGCGGCTGGGCCGGCCCCTCGACGGCGCTGGGGGCAGGCGCAGTCGAGAGCTTATCGGAAGGCATCAGGCTTCCGGTGACGGTGCGCTTGGTCATGCTCATGCCGGGCGTCCGTGCCACTCCTTCAAAGCGTGTGCCGCTCGTTTTATTGAGGCTTTCGCGCGTTTCACCTGCGAGGACGGGACGATCGACGTGTAAGACTCCACGTCTGTGTCGAGTGGGGAACGGACCGCGCCCGACGGCCGCGCGCGGTCCAGGCGATCACTTCCTGATCTTGTCGCCGACGCTCTTGATGGCTTCTCCGACCTTGCGCCGGCCTTTGCCAAACGCCTCTTCGACCTTGCCGGCGTCGCTCTGTGCCTCGCCCTCCTGCCGCAGCGGCTCGTCGTTATTCATCTCGCCGACTGATTCCTTGACCTTGCCCTTGATCTGGTCGACCTTGCCGTGTACTTCGTCCTTGTTCCACATGAGGTTCCTCCCCGCGTTTTCGTCAAACGCCAGTCGAAAGGGATTGCAGGAGTCGTGCCTCCGCCTCAATGGACGAGTTGTGGCGCCACCAATGGCCTGCTCGTCGATCGACTTGTATAGCGTCAGCCGCGGACAGAGCTTTTCGCTGAGCACCCGAGGGGCCGTTCGCGGACCAGGCCCCGCCACGGCGCTCTGCATTTCGACGAGACGCACCCTTCGACCGACCCTGGCTTCACGCCCTCGCGCTCAGGTGTTGGACGTGCGCAGCATGCTGATCAGCCGATCCGTCTCCGAGGTCAGCGCGTGCCATGCTGCTTCGTGCGCGTCGAAGTCGCCGGTGCGCCCGATCTCCTCGAGCGTTCGCGCCGCGCTCACGACGCCGTCGGCCTCGAAGTTGGCGGCCGCGCCCTTCAGCCCGTGAGCGGCGCGGCGCAGCGACTCGCCGTTGCGCGTGTCGAGCGCCTCCCGAATGCTCCGAAGATGCCGCGGTGCATCGTCCACGAACAGCCGGCTGATTTCGGCGAGCAGCTCGCGGTCGCCGCCGACCCGCGCCAGCACCCGCATCGAGAGCGTCGCTGCCTCGCGCCGCGGCTCTCCAGCCGGAGCTCCGCCGGCCATTTGCTCCACCAGCGCGCACAGCTGCCGCGGGTCGAGCGGCTTGGTGAGGTATTCGTCCATGCCGGCCTCGAGGCAGCGCTCGCGATCGCCCTTCATCGCGTGCGCGGTCATCGCGATAATCGGCAGCCGCGTCGCCTGGCGCTCGGTCTCGAGCGCGCGGATCGCCGCCGTCGCTTCGAACCCGCCCATCTCCGGCATCTGCACGTCCATCAGGACGACGTCGAATTCCCCTGCGGTAACCGCGGCCAGCGCCTCACGGCCATTGCCGGCGATCGTCACCTTGTGACCGCGCCGCTTGAGCAGGCTCGCGGCCAGGCGCTGGTTGACGGCGTTGTCTTCGGCGAGCAGCACGTGTAGCCGCCGCTCGGGCAGCTCGGCGGACAGCATCGACGAGGGGAGCGCGGCGCGCTGTCCCGGCTCGCGCGAGAGCGCGCGGCCGATCGCGCTGAGCAGCTCGCGCTGATCGACCGGCTTCGTCAGGTGGGTCGCGATGCCGACCTCGCGGCATTTGTTGCTCTCGCCGTATTGGCCCGACGAGCTCAGCATCATGATCGTGGCGCCGCCGAGGGCCGGCGTGGCGCCGATGCGCCGCGCCACCTCGAAGCCGTCCATCTCGGGCATGTTGGCGTCGAGCAGCACCAGGGCGAACGGTCGTCCGCTCCCGCTCGCCTCGGCCAGCGCCTGCAGCGCCGCGGCGCCGCTGTCGACGGACGTGGGGCGCATCTTCCAGCGAACCAACAGATCGTGCAGCACCCGCCGGTTGACGCTGTTGTCGTCGACGATCAGGACCGGCAGGTCGGTGAGGTTCGCCGCCGGCGGCTCCGGCCGGGCGTCGCTCACGCCGAGGTCGACGGTGAAGTGAAACGTGCTGCCCTCGAGCGGCGCGCTCTGGACCCAGATGCGCCCGCCCATCAGCTCGACCAGCGTGGAGGAGATCGCCAGGCCGAGACCGGTGCCGCCGAAGCGGCGTGTGGTCGAGCCGTCGGCCTGCTTGAACGGCTCGAAGATCGCCTTTTGCTTGTCGCTCGGGATGCCGATGCCGCTGTCGCTGACGAAAAAGTGCAGCTGCATGCCGTCGGCGGTCTTCGACATCGTCTCGACCTGGACGAGGATCTGGCCGCGCTCGGTGAACTTGATGGCGTTGCCGACCAGGTTGACGAGCACCTGCCGGAGCCGTCCCGGATCGCCGACCGCGACGTTGGGCACGTCGGGAAGCACGTGACAGACGACCTCGAGATCCTTCTGCTCGGCCCGCATCGCCAGCGGCTTCAGCACATCGGCGAGATGATCGCGGACCGAGAACGGAATCTGCTCGAGCTCGAGCTTGCGCATCTCGATCTTGGAGAAGTCGAGGATGTCGTTGAGGATGCCCAGCAGCGCGTCCGCCGAGCTCTTCACCATCGTCAGGTACTCGCGCTGTTCGGGCGATAGCGTCGTATCGAGCGCGAGTTCGGTCATGCCGATGATGCCGTTGAGCGGCGTGCGGATCTCGTGGCTCATGTTGGCGAGGAACTCGCTCTTGGCCTGGTTCGCCTCTTCGGCGACATGGGTCGCGGCCACCAGTTCGACCGTGCGCTCGCGCACCTTGCGGTCGAGATCTTCGGTCAGGGCCCGCAGCTCGGTGTTGAGGCGCTCGCGCTGGACCAGCGCCTGCTCCAGCTGCCGGTACGAATCGGCGAGGCGGCCCTGCATGCCGTTGACGTCTTCGAGGAGGGCGGAGATCTCCGCCGGGGGGTTGGAGGTCAGCTTCGCTTCTGCCTGGCCGCCGTGGGCCGAAATGTTTCGGACCACGCCGACAACTTCCTCGAGCGGCCGCGTGACGCGGTGCGCGAAGCTGCGTGCGCCGAGCACGGCGCCGCCGAAGGCGAGCAGCATCAGACCCAGCGCGAAAGCGTAGTAGCCGGTCGACTGCAGGCGGATGTAGACCAGCGGCTGCTCGATGAACACCTTCCAGCCGGTCGGCGCCATCACCGCGGCGGCGGCGAGCCGTGTCGACTCGTTGGCGTCGGTCACCTGTCGGCCGTAGCGGAAGACGCCGGTCGGCGCCTCGGCGCTGGCGAGCACGAGAGGGTCGAGCGCCAGGCTCTGCAGCGCGGTGAAAGTGGTCTGGCCGCTGGTGAAGATCACGCGGGAATGTTGATCGAGGACGGTGATCCGCGCGTTGGGCAGCGAGCGGAAGTCCTCGACGAACTTGTCGAACTGTGAGAGGTCGAGCGATCCACCGGCGACGCCGGCCACCGCGCCGCTGGGGTCGAAGATCGGCACCGCGATGGTGATGATCGGGACGTATGAGAGGCGACCGAGAATCACGTCGGAGACCGCGAGCTGCCTGGTCTGCACCGCGTTCATGAAGTACTCGCGGTCGCTGATCGGCGGCGACTCGGATTCGCGCGGCGGGAAGATCTCGCGGACGATCCCCAGACGATCGGCAGCGAAGATGGTGAGGAAGCCCGGATAGACGCGGTGATACTCGCCGAGCAGCTGCTGTCGCCGCTGGCTGTCAGCCGGCAGGCTGGTCAGCGCCGCCGCCAGCGACTGGACCGCGTGCTCGTGATCGCTGACGTAGGCGCCGATGTGCTGGTTGAGCGCGGCCACCGCTTCGTGCAGCCGGCCGCCGCCGTCAGTCTCCTGCTTCGCGGATGACAGCTGGCCGTCGACCGACGCGAGCATCAGGACCGGCACCGTCGCCGCGAGGACGAAGGCGTGGAACGCGTCGGCACGAAGATGGCGAGCGGGCCGGTGATCGGCGCCCACCAGCCGCTGCACGATCGCGGCGCTGGCGATCAAGTCGGCGACCACGACCGCCATCAACCCGCTGACGACCAGCTGCAGCGCGACGGGCAGAATCGTGTCGCGCAGATAGCCGACGCCGTAGAAGCTCGGCACCGCAATCAGCAGTCCGGCGACCGTCGTCCAGACGACGAGGCCGCCCAGCATCGGCGAGCGGCCGCGCCGCGCGAACAGGCCGATCACCAGCGCTTCGAGCGGCAGGATGCGAATGCCGACCGCGAACAGACCGCGCCCGGAGGACGCGTGGATCAGGGCCGCGAGCGCGCCGTACCAGGGACCGAGCAGGATCGCCACCGGCAGGGTGATGATGCGGCCCAACAGCAGCGGTGCCATCGATCCCTGGCGCCCGATGTCGACCGCCAGGCCGAGCAGGCCGCACAGGACAGCGACACCGACGCGTTTGACAGTCGATCGGGTCATGTGCGGTGCTCAATTGTGCAATAATTTCGTGTCTATATGCACGTGCTCATCGCGGAGGACGATCGCGTCACCGGCGAGATCCTGGCTCGCACGCTGCAGCGCTGGAGTTACAGCACCACCGTCGTCAGCGATGGTGCGCAGGCATGGGATCGCTTGAAGGTCGCCACCGATCCGACGCTCGCCATCCTCGACTGGATGATGCCGGAAATGGACGGCCCCGATGTCTGCCGCCGCGTCCGCCAGGAGCTTCCGCTGGCGAACATGTACTTGCTGTTGGTGACCGCCCGCGAGAGCCGCGGCGACGTCGTCGCCGGCCTCAACGCCGGCGCCGACGACTACATCATCAAGCCGTTCGATCCGGAGGAGCTGCGCGCGCGGGTCGCGGTCGGCACGCGCGTGCTCGGGCTGCAGCAGAAGCTGGCCGAGCGGGTAGAGGAGCTGCAGACGGCGCTGTCCAACGTCAAGCAGTTGCGAGGGCTGCTCCCGATCTGCAGCTACTGCAAGCGCATCCGCGGCGACGATCAGTACTGGCAGCAGGTCGAGGGTTACGTCGCGGCGCACTCAGACGCGCAGTTCAGCCACGGTATCTGTCCGCCGTGTTTCGAAAAGATTTCCGCCGAGATCGACGAGATCTCGCGCAACCGCCAGCCGCGCGGCTAGTCCGGTCGCCCGTTCCCGCTGATCGCCGCCGCGGCCCGCGCCGGCGTCACGGCGTGCCGGCGATTTGCTTGACGATCTGGCGCGCGAGGGGAAGGCTGACGCCGCACGTCGGATCGTCGACGCGGCAGCGCGCCAGGGTGAGATCGCAGCCACACGTGCATGGCTGCGAGTTCAGCTTTTGCAGCGCCTCGGTGCGCTTGGCGACCGGCAGCGACGCGAGATCGATGCCGGGGATCGTCGTCGCCTGGGCGCCGTTCACGATCTTCAGTCCCTGCGTCTGATCGAACTCTTCGATCGACGCGTTCACCGGCAGCCCTGCCAGATGGCGCGCCTCGTATTCCGTGGTCCGCGCGGTCAGCATGCCGACGTGCTTCTGCACGATGCGCGACTCGCGGTCGAGGATGAAGGAGGTCGGCAACGCGCTGATCCCCGGAAACAGCTTCTCGATCTCGGGCGTGACCATCGCCACGGGGTAGTTGACCTTGTGTTCGGCGGCGAAGCGCTTGACGACCTCGACGCCGGCTTCGTCCTCCGAGATGCCGATCACCTGCAGCGTGTCCTTGTACTTCTCTTGCAGCGCGACCAGATCCGGAATTTCCGCGCGACAGGGCCCGCACCAGGTTGCCCAGAAATTGACGATCACGACCTTGCCGCGCAACGCCGCGGGTGAGACGTTGCGCCCGTCCAGATCCCTGATCGTGAACGCCGGCGCCGGCTTCGGATCGCGGAAGAACCGCAGCGTGACCGCCTCGGCGCCGGCGGTGTCCGGAGCGGCGGCGCCAGCCGACGCCGGAGCGGCATCACGTCCTTCCACCTGACGCGAGTATCGCGCCGCGGCCAAGGTCACCAGGACGCCGCCGAGCGCGAGGACAAGGATTAAGGCTCGCCGTTCGTTCATCGCTGACTCAAGTGTAAGCTGAACCTGTGCCGATTCAAACTGTCTTCCTGGACGCGGGTGGCGTCCTCGTCAATCCGAACTGGTCGCGTGTCAGCGAGGCACTCAGCCGGCACGGTGTCAGCGCCGGCGCCTCGCGTCTGGCCGCCGCCGAGCCGCGCGCCAAGAAGCGGCTCGACACCGGCGACACCATCAGCGCGACCAACGATCAGCAGCGCGGCTGGACCTATTTCAACCTGGTGCTCACCGAAGCAGGCGTAACGCTGAGCGACGCCACCGCAGCTGCGCTCGCCGAGCTGCACACCTACCATCAGACGCACAACCTGTGGGAAACGGTCCCGGCCGAGGTGCTCCCGGCGCTGGCCGCATTGCGCGCTAAGGGACTGCGCCTCGTCGTGCTGTCGAACGCGAACGGCACGCTGCACCGCGCCTTCGATCGGCTCGGGCTGACCTCGTCGTTCGACCTGATCTTCGATTCGCATCACGAGGGCGTGGAGAAACCCGATCCTCGCTTTTTTCACATCGCGCTGCAGCGGGCCGGTGCCGACGCCGACACCACCATGCACGTCGGCGACCTGTACCACGTCGACGTGGTGGGCGCGCGCGCGGCCGGGTTGACACCGGCGCTGCTCGATGTCGGCGGCTTGTACCCGTCGTGTGACTGCCTGCGCCTCCGCTCGCTGACCGAGCTGGTCGCGGCGCTGTAGCAGTTGCGGCTCTCGCAGGTGCGGCATCCGCGCTAAACTGCCGCATGCTCA
>DATASG010000299.1:0-11516 GCA_036269295.1 Vicinamibacterales bacterium
CGCGTCGTCTCTACACCGAAATCGAAGGCGCTCTAGTCGCACCGCAGCGCCATCAGCGGGTCGACATTCGCCGCGCGTCGCGCGGGCAGGTACGACGCCAGGGTCGCGATGGCCGCGAACGAGACCGCGACCACGGCGAAGGTCGAGGGATCGAGCGGGGTGAGGCCGAACAGCAGGCCCTCGGCAGGCGGCGAACAAAGCGCCATCGGTCACGCCTGGTTGAGCAGCAGCTTGTCGACCAGGCCGGCGAGCCGGCGCCAGCGCGCCGTCTGCTTCTCGAGCGCCCGGACGCCGGCCCTGGTGATGGCGTAGTACTTCGCCTCGCGGTTGCTCTCGGTCCTCTGCCAGGTGCCTTTGATCAGCCCCTGTTGGTCGAGCCGGACCAGCGCCGGATAGAGAGTGCCCTGATTGAGCTCGAGCGGATGATCCGCCACCTGCTCCAGCCTGGCGGTCAGGCCGTAGGCGTGCTGCGGGCCCATCGTCGACAGGGCGCGCAGGACGATGAGATCGAGCGTGCCTTGCAGCAGCTCGACGCGATCGTGCCGTCCAGAGGTCATCCTAGTGCTCTCGCGGTGACACCTTGCCATGACATCACTAGGATGTCAAGTGGAGCTCGACGGCGGCTCCATATATTATGCAACCTAGAGGTTGCATAATGATGATGGACGAGCTCAGCCGCATCGATCGCACCATCGAGGTCAAGGCGCCGCCGGACAAGGTGTGGCGCGCCTTGACGACCGCACGGGACCTCTCCACCTGGTTTCACGTTCTCGTCGAGGGCGAGATCGCGCCGGGCGCCGAGGTCTGGATGACGTCCCAATATCCCGGCCACGAGGGCACCCGCTTCGTGGTGCGGATCCTGGAGATGACGCCGCCGCGCCGCTTCGCCTGGCAGTGGCATCCCGGCGCCGTGGATCCCACCGTCGACTACTCGCGCGAGCCGTGGACGACGGTCACCTTCACCCTGGAGCCGTCCGGGAGCGGCACGCGCTTGAGCGTCTCGGAGACCGGCTTCACCGAGGTCGCGCTCGCCCGCCGGGCGAAGGTCTACGCTGACAACTCGCAGGGATGGAGCGAAGTCATCGTCTGGATCCAGAAATATGCCGAAGCGCAAGGTTGACATGCGGGTCGCGAGCGCGGCGCTGCTGTTCGCGGCGCTCGGCGACCCGACGCGGCTGACGCTGCTGCAGCAGCTATCGAACGAGGGACCGGCGTCGATTTCCACGCTCGCGGAGCAGAGGTCGATGACCCGGCAGGGGATCACCAAACATCTGCGCGTCCTGGCCGAGGCGGGCATCATCGACGGCAACCGTCAGGGGCGCGAGCGGGTCTGGCGCGTCAACCCGAGGCGGCTCGCGGAGGGTAGCCGCCACCTCGAGGTCATCGCCGCTGGGTGGGACGAGGCGCTGGCCCGGTTCAAATTGCTGGTTGAAGAATGACGACATGACTGTTTAATAGGACCGCCATGAACCTGATTCACGAGCTCAAGTTCGCGCTCCGCTCGCTGTCCCGCGCCAAGGGGTTGTCGATCACCGTGGTGCTGACCCTGGCGCTGGGGATCGGCGCCAACGCGTCGATTTTCAGCGTCGTCCGCGGGGTGCTGCTGCGGCCGCTGGTCAACCGCGAGGAAAGCCGGCTGATCTACATCCGCCAGAGCGCGCCCGGCATCAACTCCGAGAACGCGGCCTTCTCGGTGCCTGAGATCACCGACTTGCGCGGCCGGCTGAAGTCGGTGAGCGCGATCGGCGAGTTCTCGCAGATCACCTTCACCATGGTCGGCCTCGGCGAGCCCCGGCAGGTGCGGGCGGGCGTGGTCGACGGCTCGTACTTCGAGGTCATGGGCCTGCGCCCCGTGCTCGGACGGCTGCTCACCAGGGGCGACGATGGCCCGGGCGCCCCGGGCGCTGCGGTGCTCACCTACCGCTTCTGGACGACCGGGCTGAAGAGCGACCCGGACGTGCTCGGCAAGGCGATTCGGCTCGGCACGCGCACGGCGGTCATCGTCGGGGTGCTCGAGCCGTCGGTGCCCTACCCCGCCGAAACAGAGATCATCGCCAACGTCGTGACCAGCCCGCACCATCTGTCGGCGACGATGGTCACCGGACGGGAGCACCGGATGACGGAGCTGTTCGGCCGCCTCGCGCCCGGTGCCGACGTCGAAGCTGCGCGCGCCGAGCTGCGCGCCGTACAGGGCTCGATCATCAAGGAACATCCCGAAGCGTATCCGCCGAAAAACGACTTCCGCATCAACGCGGTTCGCCTTCGGGATCAGATCACCTCGCGCGCGCGCACAATCCTGCTCGTGCTGCTCGCGGCGTCTGGGCTGGTGTTCGTGATCGCGGTCTCGAACGTCGCGAACCTGATCCTGGCGCGCTCGGTGCGGCGCGAGTCCGAACTTGCCATCCGCGCCGCGCTCGGCGCCAGCAGCTCGACACTGCGGCGGACCCTGCTCGCCGAGAGCCTGCTGCTCTGCGGCACAGGAGCGGTCCTCGGGGTCGCGATCGCGCGGCCGATGGTGACCGTGCTCGGGCGCTACGCCTCGCGTTTCTCGATCCGGGCGCTGGATCTCACGCTCGACGCAAGCATCCTGTGGGTCGGTGTCGGCCTGGCGCTGCTGGCCGCGGTGCTGCTCGCGTTCGTGCCGCGGCTGCCGAACGCCGACGCGTCGCACGGCTTCACGCTCACCAGCGGCGGCCTTCGGATCACCGGCGCCACCAACCGCCGCCTGCGGATGTTCGCGGTCACCCAAATCGCGGCGTCGTTCGTGCTGCTGGCCGGGGCCGGGATGCTCCTGAAGACGCTGATCTCGCTGCAGGCGGCGAAGCCCGGCTTCGAAACGACGAACGTACTTGCGGTCAACGTACCGGTGTCGTCCTATGGACGCACACCGGAGCAGGTCCGCGGCCTCTACCGCGAGATTCAACGGCGCGTCAGCGCCGTGCCCGGCGTCGAACGGGTCGCCTTCGGCAGCACCGTGCCGTGGCGCGATGCCGGCAACTTCGGCGACGGCTTCCAGTTCTCGGTCGAGGGGCGCTCACGAGAGAACGGCCAGGACGATCCCCGCGCGCGCTTCCGCTCCATCTCGCCGGGATTCTTCGCCGCGCTCGGGATACCGCTGCTGGCCGGCCGAGACTTCAACGAGGGCGATCGCGCCGGCGCGGAGCAGGTGGTGATCGTCAGCGCCGGCCTCGCCCAGCAGCTGTTTCCGGGACAAGATCCGCTCAACCGTCATCTGATGTGGACCGACGGGGTGATGAAGTTCATCGGCATCACCACCGACGCGCGCCGCATCATCGGCGTCACGGCCGACATCGACGACGAGCGGATCGATCCGCGGGCGGTGATGACCGTCTACCACCCATTCGAGCAGGAGCTCTCGGGCGGCCGGCTGTTCGTGCACACGCGAGGCGACCCGTACGCGCTGGTGCCGGCGATCACGAGAACCGTGCGCGAGCTGGCGGTGGATCAGGTGGTCGAGCGCGCGGCGACGCTGGACGATGTGCGCGCGGAAGTGCTGGCGCCGGATCGGCTCAACGCGATCGTGTTCGGCGGATTTGCCGCGGTCGCGCTGGCGATTTCGATCGTCGGGGTCGCGGGCGTGCTGGCGTTCTCGGTCAGCGGCCGGACGCGCGAGTTCGGGATCCGGCTCGCGATTGGATCGCAGCCGCGGGAGATCCTGACCGGTGTGCTCGGCGAAGGGATGTGGATGACCGGCATCGGCGTCGTCGCCGGCGCCGCGGCCGGCCTGGCGGCGGCGCGAATCGTGGGCAGCTGGGTCCAGAACGTCCAGCTGCCCGGTGTCTGGCCGGTGATCGCGGCGGCGGCCGTGCTGCTGGTGGCCGCCGTCATCGGATCGCTGTTACCGGCGGCTCGCGCCGCACGGGTCGACGTGGTGCAGGCTCTCCGCGCCGAGTGACTCAAGAATTAGGAATTAGGAATCTGGAATTTGGAATTCGTCGCAATTCGTCGGCGGCGTCACGAATTCGTCGCGAATTCGGCACGAATTCTGACTTCCAAGTTCCTACTTCTTAATTCTGAACGACCCGTCGTCGAACCGCTCGCGGTAGACGCCGTGGCACTGGCCGCAGGCTTGCGCGACCGTGGCGGCGTGGGCCTTGGCGTCGTCCCACTTGCCGGCGGTAATCGCCGCTTGCACCGCTTCCACTTCCTTCCTCGCGTTGGCGGCCCACAGCGTGGGCTCCGCTTTCTTCGGCTTCCAGAACGCTTCGGTGTCGGCGAACCCCTTCTGCAGGATCGCCGCGTTCTTGGCCGCGACCTCGGCGTTGGAAGACTCCACGGCCGGACGCAGCGCCGCGGCGGCGGGACCGACCGCGCGCATCACCTTCTGAAACGCCTCTTCCTCGGCGTTCAGCGCCGGCGGCAGACGCTTGGCGACATCGTCGAACTTGTCGTTGATGACCGAGGTCGCGATCAGCACCGGACGGCCGGCGTACTTGGCGGCGGCCTCGGGCGGCAGATCGATCTTGTAGTCCTTGGCCTTCTTCGCGACCTCGGCCGGGTCGAATTTCATCAGCTCACCCATCACGGTGACGTAGCTCTTGAGATCGACCGGGCGCTGGATGTTCGGGACCAGCACCAGCACGTCGGTCGGCTGCTTGGGCGCGGGCGCGTCGCCGACGCGGCGCTGATCAACGGTGAATGACGATTTCGTGAAGATCTGCTCGATCGAGGCGGTGATGGTCACGGCCTGGCCGTAAAACGCGTCGGGGTTCGCGGCGATGGTGTTGGTGGCGAGCGGCACGAGCGGCTTCGGCGCCGGGGCGGCCGGCGCCGCACCGCGTCCCGCCGGCGCCGCAGGTGCCGTCGAGGTAGCCGGCGTCGCCGGTGCCGTCGCGGGCGCCGCGCCTCTGGCTGGCGGCTGCTGAGCTCGCAGCGAAACGAACAACATCATCAGCATCGCGACCGCGACCAACGACGCGCTCGTGCGCAGCTTGAATGGTTTGTGCATGGGTGAAACTCCTCCTGAGAACTTCGTATGCATTGTAGGAGAAGTACCCCTCGCCCGGCCAGTGAGGAGCGCGAGCTTTCTGTTACGATCGGAGACGTTGCCTCAACAGACCGGCGTCAGCAGAGAGCCCCAACAGACCGGCGTCAGCAGGGAGATCGACGAAGCGTGGAGCGTGGTGCTCGACGCCGCCGGCCACGCGGAGAGGCTCGCGCGCCATCACGAACACGCATCGCTGGCGCTGGGCGCCGACGGCCGCCTCTCGCGCGTCGAAGCGGAGCATCCGGATGCGGTGATCGGGTGGCGGCCGCACGCCGGCTTCGAGCTGCTCCTGCCACCGGATGATCCGCGTCGCGCGATGATCGATCTCTACCTGCCGATCTGCAGCGCGACACAGGCGAACCCGATCACGGTCGGGCATCTGGGCCAGAGCCTCGACGGGTTCATCGCCACCCATTCCGGCGAGTCGCAATACGTGACGGGCGAGGAGAACATCCTCCACCTGCACCGGATGCGCGCGCTCTGCGACGCGGTGGTCGTCGGCGCCGGCACCGTCGCGGCCGACGATCCGCAGTTGACCACACGTCACGTGCCGGGTCCGAGCCCCCTCCGCGTGGTCCTCGATCCGACGCGGCGGCTGGCGGAGCACTACAAGGTGTTCACCGACGACTCGGCGGTCACCTTGTATGTGTGCGCGAAGTCGCTGGCGCGCCAGGGCGAGACGCACGTCGGCCACGCGATCCTGGTCGGACTCGACGAAGGGCCGGACGGGATCGACGCGAGCGTGGTGCTGCGCGAGCTGCGGGCGCGCGGCTGCCAGCGCATCTTCGTCGAAGGCGGGGGCGTCACGGTGTCGATGTTCCTGGAAGCCAACCTGCTCGACCGGCTGCAGATCGCAATCGCGCCGCTGCTGATCGGCGACGGCCGTCCCGCTATCCGGCTGCCGGCAAGAACGGCGCTCAGCGACTGCCATCGCCCCCGCTACCGCGTCTTCCGGATGGGGACCGACGTGCTGTTCGACTGCGAGATCGGCCCGGACGGCAACAGCGCCGCGCAGCCCGACCCTCAGCCGCCGATCACGCGCGTGATCTGAGGCTAGGGCGGCAAGGCCGCGAAATCCTCGTGGCCGACCGTGATCGTCGACCATCCCGCGGCGACATGGGCGAGCCGGCGTTCTCTCCAGGCATCGATGGTGCGGATCTGCTGCGGCGCCATCTCGGCGGCCGCCCGCGCCCAGCCGTCGATGAGCTGCCGCTGCAGCTCACCCGACTCCGGCGCCAGCCGCCAGTCGCTTGGCGCGCGTTGCACGCGGTACCCCAGATCGCCGAAGCAACGCACGGCTCGATCGGTCGCACCGGCACCCAACGCCGGCCCGAATCCCTTGTCGGTGCGCTGATGTTCGTTGGTCAGCGACACCACCGCCCCGTCGTCAGGATCCGGCGGCGAACACACGATGCGGCCGTCGTAGCTGAGAGCAAACAGCGCGGCGGCGCCGCACTCGGCGCACCGATTCGCGGCGGCCCGCAGCCATGGCTCGGACACGAGATCCAACAGCGCCGATGCGGTGACGAGATGTCGTCGGTCGAAGATGTCGCGGTCATCGAGTGTCGAGAGATCGAGGCAGCGCGTCTCCACGCCGGCCATCCTCGGCACCTGCGCAAGCAGCAGCGGATCGTGATCGACGAGCAGAAAATCTGCCCGTCCGAACCCGGCAGCGGCAAGATACCGCCGGTTCGAGCCCGTGCCTGCCGCCAGATCCAGAATACGCGCCCGAGCGGGCAGGAAGTCGACGACGGTGCGCGTGAGATCGGGGGACCGGGCCGCATGGTCGGCCGATTCGCGCAACGCCAGCCATTGGGCGCTGAAGCCGGCCACGTCAGCCCGCCGACCCTGATTCGAGCGTCCGCGCCATCGCCGCGACAGCGGCATCCCACGTCGGCAGACGGCGGCGCCTGCAGGAGGCGTTCGCTCTCAGGGTTGCGCGCAGCGTGGGATCGCCAATCGCGCTGGACAGCGCGGCAGTGAGCGCCGGCAGATCGCCCGGCGAGACGATGATGCCGGCGTTGCCTACGAGATCCTGGATCGCGCCGGTTGCGGTACTGAGCACGGGTAGACCGCGCGCGAGCGCTTCGGCCACGGCCATCCCGTAGCCCTCGTAAAGCGTCGCCAGGACGAAGAGATCCGCGCGGTCGTATTGGGCGGCGAGCGCGGGCTGGTCGAGATCGCCGAGGAGCGTGACGCGATCCTCGAGCCCGAGGTCGCGAATCTGCGCGCGCACGCGCGCGACGGTCTCGGGATCGCGACTGAGGCTGCCGGCGCAGGTCAGGCGCCAATCGCGTTGCGGAATTGACCCGAGGGCGCTCAACAGCAGCGCGTGTCCTTTGCGCGGGGTCAGCGTCGCCACGCAGAGGAGGGCGACCTCGGATGGCTGGTGGCTGACGCCGGAGCCTCGGGCGAGCGGCGCGGCGTCCGTTCCCGGCTCGACGACCGTGATGCGATCGGCGGTGACGCCATCGCCGGCCAGGCGCGCCGCGGTGGCGTGGCTGGTGACGACGACCGCGCGCGCGGCCGCCAAGGCGCGGGGCTCGCTGATTCCCAGAATCGCCGCTGCCGCGGGATCGATCCCGGTTTCGGCGGCGAGCGGATGATGAACCAGCGCCACGATCCTGAGCCGCCCCGCCTCGCGCTCGACCTCTTCGGGAAGCGCGCCAAGGGCGAGGCCGTCCACGAGCACAGTCGAGCCAGCCGGAATCGCGGCGAGCATCTGCGCGGCATGCGTGCGCGCTGCCGGCGTCGGCATCGGAAAACTGTCGTCCAGCCGCAATACGTTCACCGCCCAGCCGCGGTCGCGCAGCCCGGCGATGATTTGCCGATCGTAGCCGTATCCTCCGGTGCGGGTGTGGAGGTCACCCGGGACCAGGACGAAAAGGGGATCGGGGGGCAAGAACTGCAATCGACTCCCGACCCCGTTTCAGATGGGACCAGTGAACGACGCGGAGGCGACGTGGGACTCGTGAAGGGTCACGCGCACGCTCTCGACACCACGCGCCCCCGCTCCCAGATCCCCTCGCCCGATCGCCGCCACCACGCGCTGGTAGATCTCGTGGGCCAAGAATTCCGTCGTCGTGTTGTGCCCCGTGAACGCCGGCTCCTCGTCAAGGTTGCGGTAGTTCAGCGCGGCGAGCGCCGCCTTCAGCACCTCGGTGGCGAGGCCGATGTCGACCACCATGCCGTTGGCGTCGAGATCCGGACGGCGGAGCTCCAGATCGACCACATACGTCGCGCCGTGCAGACGCTGCGCAGGGCCGAACGCCTGGCCGTGAAAGCTGTGGGCGATCATGAAATGGTCGCGGACCGAGACGGTGTACATACAGCTCACGAAGGATAGCGAATCCTGTGGCACAACGTATTGCCGGGCGTGGAAGCAAGCCTCGCCATCAACTCCGGCATGGCGTCGAAGTCGCTCTCGCCCGTGATCAGCACGTCGAGCGCGGGGTCCGCCAGCATCGAGAGGGCCAACGCCATCCGCTCGGCCGGACCGCGGCGTCCGCGCTGCGAGGACGCGACCTCACCCACCTGCGACGAGGTGATCGTCAGCCGACGGGCGTGAAAAGCCTCGCCGAGCGGGATGCTCACGGCCTGATCGCCGAACCAGCTCAGCTCGACGATGGTGGCCTCGAAGCCGGCGACCTGAAGGGCGAGCGCAAGGCCGGACGGTGACCCGCTCACGTGAAGGACGACATCGGCTCCGGATCGCGCGGACGCCGGTTCGGCGAAGCGCACCCCGAGCGCGCGCGCGATCGGGGCCCGCGCCGGGTTCACGTCGACGAGCTCGACATCGCATTCTGCGATCCGGCCGGCGATCCAGGCGACGAGACATCCGACCGTGCCGGCGCCGATGACGGTAATCCGATCGCCGACGTGCGGCCTGGCGTCCCAGACGCCGTTGATGGCGGTCTCGAGGTTCGCCGCCAACACGGCCCGGCCCGATGGAACCTCGTCGGGCAGGACCGTGACGTCGCGCGCCGGCACGACGTAACGCGTCTGGTGCGGGAACAGCGAGAACACGCGCCGTCCCTGCAGCGATGCCGGGCCGGACTCGACCGTTCCGACGCTGGCGTAGCCGTATTTCACCGGCGCGGGAAATTCTCCCGCTTGAAAGGGGGCCCGCATCCGCTCGCGTTCGCTGATCGGCACCCGCCCTTGAAACACGATCGCTTCGGTGCCGCGGCTCACGCCGCTGAACAGCGCACGAACCACGACCTCTCCGGGGCCGACCGCCGGCAGCGGCTCGTCGCGAATCTCTCCTCGTCCCGGCGCCGCAATCCAGAAGGCGCGGGCGTGCTCGACAGACACGTTGATACAATAGCGTGATCTTCGAACTCAGAACTCAGAACTTAGAACTCAGAACTGCATCATGAACCCGGCCTGGCACTTTCCGACTGCGCCGCTGCGCGCGAGCGTTGTGACCTCGAAGCTCGTCGGCCTGGCCGCGGTCGTCGTGCTGGCCACGGCCGCGCGGGCGGCGTTGCCGCTCGGCGATCGCTACCCGCTGAAGGCGGCGGTGCTCTTTGCGGCCATCATGGGACTGTCGATCGGGTTCCTGCAGCAGCACCATCCGTTCGCGCGTTTCGGCGCTGCCAATCAGATCACGACCCTGCGTGCGATCCTGGTGGCGCTGGTCGCCGGCCTGGTGGGCGAGCCGCGGCTGGCAGCCGTGGCGGTTGCGGCCGTCGGCGCCAGCGTTGCCGTCACGCTGCTCGACGGCGTCGACGGATGGCTGGCGCGGCGCCACGACATCGCCAGCCGTTTCGGCGCCCGCTTCGACATGGAGATCGACGCGCTGCTGATCCTTGCGTTGTCGGTGCTGGCCTGGCGCCACGGCAAGGCCGGCGCATGGGTGGTGATGTCCGGGGTGCTTCGGTACGCGTTTGTCGCGGCCGGCGCATTGGCGCCGTGGCTGCGCGGCGCGATGCCGCCGAGCCGGCGCCGGCAAACCATCTGCGTGATTCAGATCGCAGCGCTGACGCTGGTGATGCTGCCCGCGGTGCAGCCGCCGCTCAGCGCGCTCCTGGCGGCCGCCGCCCTCGCCACCCTGGCGGTGTCGTTCCTGGTCGACACCGTGTGGCTGTGGCGGCATCAAGCCGCATGACGCGGCGCGGCCTCACGCTCGCCGCCGCGGTGGCGCTGCTCGACATCTCGCTGGCGTTTCAGAACGTCTGGCCGACGCCGATGATCCGCTGGGGCGGCGAGTTCTCGGTCGAATGCGGCGCGCTGCTGATGCTGGTGGTCGCGGCGCAGCTGTGGCTCGGCCCGCTGTCCCGCGCCGCGATCGGCTGGGTGACCGCCGGCTGGGTCGTGCTGGCGCTCGGCCACTACGCCGACGTCACCACGCCGGCGCTCTACGGCCGCGACATCAATCTCTACTGGGACGTCCGCTACATGCCGGACGTCGCGGCGATGATCGCCCGCGCGGCGCCGGTCTGGCTGGTCGCCTGCGCCGTGGGGTCGGTGGCGGCGATCCTCGCCCTGCTCTACGTCGGGTTTCGATGGGCGATCGGCCGCGTCGCCGCGGCGGCGTTCGACCCCAAGGAACGGGCGCCGATATTCATGGCGGGCGTGGCGATCGTCGCCCTGTTCACGGCGCAGCAACTGGGCCGGCACTTCGAGACCGAGCCCGTCTTCGCAACCCCGGTGCTGGAGACCTACGCACGGCAGGTTCGCCTGATCGCCGGCGCGCTCAGCGCGTCGCACACCCTCGCGCCAAGCCCGCCGATGGACGCCGACCTGGCCTTGGTCAACGACATCGACGTGTTCCTGGTCTTCGTCGAGTCGTACGGCGCGATCGCTTTCGAGCGCCCCGACATGGCGCCGCAGCTGACCCGCGGCCGCGCCGATCTCGAGGCGGCGATCACGAGCACCGGCCGCGACGTCGTCTCCGCGTTCGTCGAGTCGCCGACCTTCGGCGGATCGTCCTGGCTCGCGCACTTGAGCCTGATGTCCGGCGTCGAAGTGCGCGATCCCGAGACCAACGCGCGGCTGATGACCGAACTTCGCGAGACGATGGTGACGAACTTCAAGCGCACGGGACATCGTACCGTGGCGCTGATGCCCGGGCTGCGGCAGGCCTGGCCCGAGGGCGCGTTCTACCGGTTCGACGACGTCTACGGTGCGGCGCGCCTCGACTACCACGGTCCCGAATTCGGCTGGTTCGCGCTGCCGGATCAATTCTCTCTGGCAAAATTCGACGCGCTCGAGCAGAACCAGCCGTCGCGGGCACCGCGCTTCGTCTTCTTCCCGACCATCAGCACGCACTTCCCGTTCATCCCGACGCCGCCCTATCAGCCGGACTGGACGAAGATGTTTCTCGAACACCCCTACGACGGCCCCTCGATCATCAGCGCCTACGCACGACAGCCCGACTGGACACACTTCGGACCAGGCTACGTGAACGCGATCGCCTACGACTACGCGACGCTCGCCGGCTACCTGCGGCTTCACGCCGATCGCGAGCTGGTGATGATTCTGCTCGGCGACCACGAGCCGGCCG
>DATASG010000300.1:0-2078 GCA_036269295.1 Vicinamibacterales bacterium
TGCTGGGCCTTCCGGCGCCTCGGCGTGGAGCTGGACGCACAGAGCGGCGCCATCGACAAATGGCTGTACCGCGATCCGTCGCACCCGATCATCCCGATGCTCGACCAGGCCGGCTTTCAGCGCACCGGAAGGGAAATCGCGCTACGCGCGCCGCTCAGCGAGGCCGACGTTCGCGCGCTCAAGGTCGGCGACGTGGTGATGGTCTCGGGCCGCATGTTCACCGGCCGCGACGCCGTGCACTCGCACCTGATGAAGCACGAGCCGCCGGCCGATCTGCGCGGCTCGGTGCTGTACCACTGCGGGCCGGTGGTCGTGAAGGACCCGGCGGTCCCCAGCGGCTGGCGCGTGACCGCGGCCGGGCCGACCACCAGCATTCGCGAGGAGCCGTATCAGGGCGAGATCATCAGCCGTTACGGCGTGCGCGCGGTGATCGGCAAGGGCGGCATGGGCGCCAAGACGCTGGCGGCGCTGAAGCAGCACGGCGCCGTCTACCTGAACGCGATTGGCGGCGCGGCGCAGTTCTACGCCCGCGCCATCAAGCAGGTGGACGATGTGTCGCTGCTCGAGTTCGGGACGCCGGAAGCGATGTGGCACCTCGAGGTCGAAGACCTCCCGGCGATCGTGACCATGGACGCACACGGCAACAGCCTGCACAAGGACATCGAGCAGGAATCGGGACAGCATCTTGCGACCATCGGATAAGGAGAAAAACCGTTCTTGGCGATCTCGGCGGTTTTTCTGATCGTGGCGACGTATCCTCGACCGGCTCGGCTGCGTAGAGATCGGCATGGATGATGCTGCCGACGCCGGGCCGTCCGGCTCCTTCGACGCCCGTTACCTGGCGTTCCTCGAAACCATCACCAGCCTTCGACCGAGCCTTCACCGCTACTGCTCGCGCATGATCGGATCGGTCCTGGAAGGCGAGGACCTGGTGCAGGAGGCGCTGTTCCAGGCTTATCGCAAGCTCGACACCTGGGACGAGGACCGGCCGCTGGCGCCGTGGCTGTTCCGCATTGCCCACAACCGCTGCATCGACTTCCTGCGCCGCCGTGGCGTCCAGGTGGAAGCGGAGACGGCGGCGATGACGCCCGACGCGGTCGAGGCGAAGGAGCCGCCGGGCCCGGAGCTGCAACGTGCCGTCGAGCACCTGGTGATGGCGCTCCCGCCCAAGGAGCGCGCGTGCGTGCTGCTGAAGGACGTCTTCGACGACACGCTCGAGGAGATCGCCGAGCTCGTCGACTCGACGGTGGGGGGCGTGAAGGCCGCGCTCAGCCGCGGGCGCTTGAAGCTGGCGTCGCTCCCGACGCAATCCGCGCCTCCGCGCGCCGCCAGCCCGGACCTGTCTCGCCTGCTCAGCCTCTACGTCGAGCGATTCAATCGGCGTGATTGGGATGGCCTTCGCGAGCTTATTAGCGCCGACGCGCGGCTGCAGGTCGCCGATCGCTTCTCGGGCCGCCTTTCCGATTCCCCGTATTTCGGTCAGTACGACCGGCGTGCCGCGTGGCGGATGGCGTTGGGAGACCTCGACGGTCACGCCGCCATCGTCACGCTTTACCGCGACGGGGACACCTGGGCGCCGCACTCGGTCGCTCGACTCGAGCTGGTGGATGGTCGTGTCGTGAGTATCGTGGACTACGTGCATTGCCCCTGGGTACTCGCCAATGCGTTCTCGCTCGCGATTGGTGATTCACGGGACGTATCTCCGAGTGTCGGCCGGCCGTAATACAAGACACAAAGGAGAACCGATGCATACGAAAGACGCCATCAAGTTCGCACTCACCATCTCGAACGGGGCCGTCCTGAGCGTCATCGACGAGATGAGCGGCGCGCCTACCACCTTTCCCACCCCGAACGGCGGGTGCCATCCGCTGTGGGTCCTGGGTCACCTCGCGCTGGTCGAAGGGTCGATTCCCGCCGCGTTGTTCGGCGAGCCGAACCCGGCGGCGAAGTGGGAACGGCATTTTGGCGAGCAGTCGGAGCCGGTCGGCGATGCCGGCGCCTACCCGCCGTTTACCGAAATCCGCGATATGTACGTGCGGCTGCGCGAGCAGAATCTGGCGCTGCTGGAGTCACTGAGC
>DATASG010000301.1:0-2303 GCA_036269295.1 Vicinamibacterales bacterium
GTCACTTCGGCAGCCAGGAGAGGATGAAGCGATACGGCGGCAGCACGATCATCTCGAACCCGCCGCTGAGCACGAGCGCGTAGAGCAGCACGAAGCCATAGGGCCGGACCTTGTTGAACACCACCGCGAGGTTCGCGGGCAGCAGTCCTCCCAGCACGTTGCCGCCATCGAGCGGTGGAATCGGAATCATGTTGAACACCGCCAGCAGCACGTTGAGCGCCATCAAGCGGCTCAGGATCGCCGCGATCGGCACCGAGACGTTCGACTCGCCGAGGGTGTGCGGAGAGATCGGCAGAATCGAGAGCAGGATCGCCGCGAAGACGGCCAGCGCCAGGTTGCTCACCGGGCCCGCCGCCGCAACCATGATGTAGTCGCGCCGCGGATGGCGTAAGTAGCGCAGGGTCACCGGCACCGGCTTCGCCCAGCCAATCAGCGGCGCCTGGGTGAAGAGCGCCACCAACGGCAGCACGATCGTTCCGAGCGGATCCGCGTGGACGATCGGATTGAGAGAGATGCGTCCCAACAGCCGCGCCGTCGGATCGCCGAGGCGATCCGCCGTCCACGCATGCGCCATTTCGTGTATCGTCAGCGAGAACAACAGAACGATGAAGCTGATGAAAATGTCCGCGAAGTCGAGGTACTGCAAGGGTTAAAGGTTACGGCCGACTCGCGAAAAAGGCAAGGACGGCATCGGCGGTTTTCGCTCCGACCGCCGCGGCCAGCTCCTCGCGCGTCGCGCGTCTGACGCCGGCCAGGCTGCCAAACGTCCGGAGCAGCGCGTTGCGCCGCCGCGCGCCGACGCCAGGTACCTGGTCGAGCTCCGATCGCAGATCGCGCATCGAGCGCGCTTTGCGATGAAACGTGACCGCGAAGCGATGCGCTTCATCACGAATACGCTGGATCAGGAGCAGCGCCGGGTCGTGCGCGGCGAGCGCGATCGCAGCGTCGTGCTCTCGGGTGTAGAGCAGTTCCTCCTTCTTCGCGATCCCGACCGCCATCAGGTTGGCGAGGCCGAGCGCCTCGAGCGCGGCGTATGCCGCCGAGAGCTGGCCCTTGCCGCCGTCGATGAGGAGCAGGTCCGGAAACGGGCCGCCCTGCTCGAGCAGGGTGCGATATCGACGGAGGACGACTTCGTGCATGGCGGCGAAGTCGTTTTGGAATACGGGGTCGGGAGTCGATTGCAGTTTCTGCGTACCTTTCCGCTGGGGATCGTGTGGACCACCGTTGGCAGAAACTGCAATCGACTCCCGACCCCGTATCCGGAACTTCCGATACTCCGACCGGCGCATGCGTCCGTCCTCGCACACCACCATCGACGCGACCGTCTCGCTGCCTTGAATCGTGGAAATGTCGAAGCATTCGATCCGACGCGGCAGCGACGGCAGCGCCAGCACGTGCTGCAGCGTCTCGAGCGCGTCGTACTGCGCCGTCTGCGACTGGTTGAAGCGCGTCTGATAGGCGAGCGCGGCGTTCCGGTTCGCGAGATCAACGAAGCCGCGCTTGTCGCCCCGCTGCGGCACGACCAGGCGCACTTTCCGCCCCACCCGATCCGACAGCCAGCTCTCGAGCTCGTCACGATCGGCCGGCTCCACCGGGACATAGATTTCCGCCGGCGCGGCGCGCAGCTCGTAGAACTGCTGAATCGCTGCTTCGAGCACCTCGCCTTCACTGGAGCCCACGATCGCCTCCTCGGTACCGAGCTCCACGCGCTCGACGACGCGGCCGCCACGCACCTGGAAGACCTGAACGGCGACGCCGGCCGGACCGAGCTTCAGGCCGAAGACATCGCGATGGCCGAGCTCGGCGGTCGCCATCTTCTGCTGGCGATCGTGCAGCGTCTGCACGGTGCGGAGCGCGTCGCGCAGCTGCGCCGCCTCCTCGAAGCGCTCGTGCTCCGCGGCGCCGATCATCCGCGTCCGCAAAGTTTTGACCAGCTCGTCGTTCTTACCCTCGAGAAACAGCCGCGTCGTCTCGACGGCGCGGCCGTACTCCTCCTCGGAGCAGATGGTGTCGACGCACGGCGCGATGCACCGCTTGATGTCGTACTCGAGGCAGGCGCGCCCGCGCTTGCCGGTGATCACCTCGTTGCAGGATCGGATCCCGAACAGCCGGTGGGTCAGCGACATCGTCTTGCGCGCGAAGTGGGCCGGCATGAACGGGCCGGCGTAGAAGCTGCCGTCCCGCTGGACGCCGCGCGCGACCAGGACGCGCGGAAAGGCCTCGTTGGTGGTGAGCTGGAGAAACGGGTAGTTCTTGTCGTCGCGCAGCAGGATGTTGTATTTCGGCGCGCGCTGCTTGATCAG
>DATASG010000302.1:0-2221 GCA_036269295.1 Vicinamibacterales bacterium
CGCAGTGGCGCTCTCGCGCGCTCCGCGCAGCAGCAGCCAGGTGATCAGCATCACGATCGAGAACGCCGGCAGGTGAACCAGAATCGGGATGCCAGCGACGTGCGGCGCCGACGTCAGCAGCCCGTGGATCTGCGGATCGGAGCTGAGGAGCGCGGTGCGGTAGCCGGTCGTCAACCAGGCCGGCAGCACGACATGGAAGTTGCGCAGCAGGGTGGTGAAATAGTCGCCCCAGGAGATCGCCACCGCGACGTTGCCGACGGCGTACTCGAGGATCAGATCCCAGCCGATGATCCACGCCACCAGCTCGCCCAGAGTCGCGTAGGAGTAGGCGTAGGCGCTGCCCGCCTGCGGAATCATCGCCGCGAGCTCCGCGTAGCAGAGGCCGGCGAGGGCGCAGGCGCCGCCGAGCAGCAGGAACGAGAACACCAGCGCCGGACCCGCGCCCTGACGGATCACCTCGCCGTTGGGGCCGACCTGACCGGCGGCGGCGGTACCGATGGCGCCGAAAATGCCGGCGCCGATCACCGCGCCGATCGCCAGCATGATCAGATCGCCGGCGCCGAGGGATCGCTTCAGGCTGTTCTCGCCCTGCGTGTCCTCGACCAACGCCGCAATCGGCTTGCGCTGAAAGAGTTGTGACATCGGGGCGGATTGTACCCTGAGGTGCGAGGTGCGGGGTGCGGGTGCGAGGTGCTACGGACGCGTAAGGCGGTACGCCGTGTCGTTCGACGCGACAACGATCTGGCCGGCGGCGTCGAAGGCGACGCCAACCAGGCCGGGACCCGACAGCACCAGCTCCGGCGCGCCGTCCGGCCGAAGCTTGTACAGTCCGCTCGACCCGGCCAGCGCTTCGACGACGAACAGCGTGCCGGCACGATCCGTCGCCAGCCCCTGCGGCCGTCCGAACCGCGCGCGCTCGGTCGTCACCGTGCCGTTCCGGGCGATGCGATACAGATGGTCGCACGACGACAGCGTCGGCCCCGACACCCACAGCGCCTCATCGAGGCCGAAGGCGAGATGGAACGCGGCGACGCTCGGCGGCAGCGACGCGAACAGCTCCGCCCGTCCGCTGTCGTCGACCTTGAAGATCGTGCCGGAGCGATCGCCGACAAACAGCGTGCCCTCGCGCGAGAAGGCCAGCCCGCAGGCGACGCCGAGATCGTGAGCGAACAGCTCGGCTGAGCCATCCGGCGAGACGCGGTAGACGGCGCCTTCGAAGCGGCTCGACACGTACAGGCGATTCTGCGGATCGATTGCCAGCGACGTCGGGTTCACGATCCCCGACGAGAACGGCTCGCGCGTGCCGTTGGGACGGACGCGGAAAATGGAGACCGGCACCTGTTGCCCCCGCGTGCCGCTGTAGGTGACGTAGAGGTTGTCGTCGCGGTCGAAGATCGGGTTGTCGACCTGGTGAAGGCCGGTGGCCAGCGCCCCGGCGATGTCGACCGACAGCCAGGTCTCGTCCGAGGCGCCCGCGACGCGCACGGGCGTGCGCCCGCCGTCGAGACCGGCCGGGACGATCGCCGCCAGCTGCGTGGACGAGGCGTAGACGAGGCGCGCGGGCTGGTCGCCGATGCGCACCTCCGGAAGCGATGGACCGTCGACCGGAAACCCTGTGCCTTCGATGGTGATGCGTCCGCCTTCAATCGCACACGGCGGATGAATGGCGGTGACACGGACGGACATTCAGCTCTCAAGTCTCAAGGCTCAACTCTCAACGTCGAGAGTTGAGAGCTGAGCGTTGTTAGGTGTCGTCGAGCTCGACGTTCCAGTACAGATAGTCGCGCCAGCTTTCCGGGGCGTTTCGGAGTCCTACGGTGATGCGGACGGCGGGCGCTGAGCTTGGGCGTCTGGGGAGCTTCCGGAGGTGCATGCGGGCTTCGGCTGGCGTCCGGCCGCCTTTGCGCCGGTTGCAGGTCACGCAGCAGGTGACGATGTTCTCCCAGTCCTTACGGCCGCCCTGGGCGACCGGCACCACGTGATCGAATGTCAGCTCGCTGGTGGGGAACCCATCACCGCAGTACTGGCATTGATGGTTGTCGCGCGCGTAGATGTTGGCGCGCGAGAACGGCACGTAGTCGAAGCGCCGCTTGATCTTGATGTACCGTAACAGCCGGATGACCGACGGCAGCCTGAAGCTGAAGGAGACCGCGCGAATCTCCCGGTCGTAGACAGAGATGACCTCGACCTTCCCCTGGCACCAAAGCGTCACCGCTTTCTG
>DATASG010000303.1:0-12586 GCA_036269295.1 Vicinamibacterales bacterium
AACGGCGTCCATCGCTGCGTGCTGATCAGGACGGTCAGCAGCGAGTCGGCGTGTTGAAACTGATGGAGCGTGCCGAGACCCATCCATGCGGCAAGGCCGGCGGCCAGGACCACCACGGGGAGCCACGCCTGGCGGAGGGGAGCAGACAACGCGGTTGTTGTACCACGGCGTGTTCGAGGCCGTGCGGGCCTACTGTTTTCCCGGCAGTCTTCGCGGGCTCCGCGCCCTCCCTCTTATTCATATCGCACCGCCAGCACGGGGTTGACGCGGGTCGCGCGGCGAGCGGGGATGTAACCGGCCAACGCGGCGACCGATGCCAGCAGCGCGCAGGCGCCGGCGATCGTCACCGGGTCGATTCCGGTGACACCATACAGCTGGCGGCCGACAAAGCGGCCGAGCCCCCACGACGCGACCAGCCCGAGAGCGAAGCCCGATCCCACCAGGACCAGCACTTCGCGCATCACCAGCCAGATGACGTCGCCGGCCACGGCGCCGAGCGCCATGCGCACGCCGATCTCCCGCGTGCGCCGCGCCACGTCGTCTCCTTAGACGGAGTGCGTCGCCCGCGGGTTGACTTGCCACGGCCGCCTACGGCAAGGTGGCGCAATGCATCGCCTCGACGGTTCCGCTGCCCTGATCATGGCGGTGCTCGTGCCGCTCGCGGGCCTGCCCCGCCACGCCACTCCCGGCGAGGGGGTGGGACTGCAGCTCGCGCGATCGAGCGTGAGCAGCGGACAGTCGTTGGCATACGTTCGCGGGCTGACGGCGGCCGGACCGCGCCTGACCGGATCGGCCGCGTATCAGCGCGCCGCCGACTGGTCGGCGGACCAGTTCCGCGCGATGGGGATCACGCAGGTCGCGCTCGAGCCCTTCACGATCGAACGGGGATGGGAGCGCGTATCGGCACGCGCCCGGATCGTGGCGCCGGCCGATCGTCCCATCCGTGTTGCCTCGCTCGGGTGGTCGCCGTCAACGCCAGAGGGCGGAATCGTCGCCGAGGTCGTCGCCCTCGGCGCCTTCTCGCCGGCGGCGCTTCCGGCGCGCAGCGCGCTGCAGGGCCGTATCGCGCTGTTGCCCGACGGCGATCCTCCCGGCGATTCGGACGCCGCCGCACAGGCGCGCCTCGACCTTGCTGTCGCCCTGCGCGCCGCCGGCGCGCTCGCGATCCTCTCGGCCGACAGCGATCCAGACGATCAGTTGAGCGCGCGCGGTTTCACTTTCGGCACCGCGATCGGAGTGCTGCCGGCGGCGCAAGTCAGCCGGGACGATGGCGAGTCGATCCGCCGCTCGCTGGGGCGAGGCGCGGTCCGGATCTCACTCGAGCTGATCAACCGGATCACTTCGGGCGCTGCGATGGTCAACAACGTGATCGCCAGCATCCCGGGCCGCGATCGTCCCGACCAATGGGTGCTGGTCGGCGCGCACCTCGACTCGTGGGACTTCGGAACCGGGGCGCAGGACAACGCCACCGGCGTCGCGATGGTGCTCGAAGCCGCGCGCGCGATCGCCGGGCTCGCGCAGGCGCCGCGGCGTTCGATCAGGTTCGCGCTGTGGGGCGGCGAGGAGCAGGGGCAACTCGGCTCGACAGCGTACGCACGCGCGCACTCGGCTGAGCTCGATCGTCTCTTCTTGACGCTGAACTCAGACGCCGGCACCGGCCGGATCATCGGCTGGACCGCACCGGGTCGTGACGATCTGATTGGCGCCGTGCGGCCGCTGACGCGGGACTTCCTGGGCGAGCTCGGCGCCGCCACCTTCGACGAGAGCCTGCGCTACGCGTTCCAGTCAGACGGCGCGCCGTTCATCCTGGCGGGGATTGCGACGCTCGATCTGAACGCGGACGACACCCACTACGAAGACATTCATCACAAGGCGGCTGACACCATCGACCGGGTGGATGCGCGCAATCTCTCCATTGGCGGGGCGGTGGTTGCGGCGACCGCGTATGCGATCGCGGACGCGGCCGGCCCGATGCCACCGCGGCTCGACCGCCGCTCGGTCGAGCAGCTGCGGAGAAAGGGACAGTGAAATCAGAACGTCAGCCGTGCACCGAGCTCGACGCGGCGCGGCGGCGCCGCCGATGTGGGCTGTCCGAAGAACGGTGAGCTCGTGACGCCGCTGAAATTCAGCGCGTTGAAGTGGTTGAGCGCGTTGTACGCCTGGGCGTAGAGCTCGATCCCGTAGCGCTTGCCGCCGCCTTCCATCCCCCCCATGCTGCCCAGCGGATCGGCGCTGTCGCCTCGGACCACGCGCACCTGCGGTCCGGCAGGCGGCGGCACGGCGCCGCCCAATGCCAGGCTCCAGCTCAGACGCAGCCCGAGATCCACCTGCGCGGTCCCGACTCCCGTGTTGCGAGTGACGCCAAGCGGTCGATCATTGCTGACGGTGTCGCCGTTGTCGTCCCGGCCGGTGGTGATGTTGTAGGGCGTTCCCGACTGCACACGCAGCGACGTGCCGAGACGAAAACGGTGCTTCAACGGCAGGTTCGCCAGGCTCATGAAGCGGTGGCGCGCGAACCCGAGCGCCGGACCGCGTTCGGCGGCAAGGTTGTGGTTGTCCGCCGGTAGACCGAAGGGGCTGTCGGCCTCGTCGGTCGAGCGGCCGTAGGTGTAGTTTGCGGAGAGAAACAGCCGCCGCGGCATCTGTTGGTAGTTGAGGTTGACGCTGACGGCATCGAATGCGGTCGCCGCAACCGACTGGATTTCGGTGACGGTCCCGGAGGCCGGATCAGGACGCAGCCCATCGGCGAGCGGCGCGTTGACATTCACGCCGCGCAGCTGGTTGGTCCCGCGGCGCCGGATGAGCATGGTGTTGAGGCGCACTTCACCCGGGAGCGTTTGTTCGACCGCGGCGATCGCCTCGGTGAGCGTCGGCTGCCCGAGGTTCGACGCGAACTGCACGCGGCCGGCCGGCAGCGCCAGAGCGTGGCTGCCGAGGGCCGGGTTGGGATACCCGGGCTGAACGATGGTCTCGATCTGCTGATGAGTGCCGTCGAGTTGCACGGCTTCTTCGTAGGTCTGGGCGTCGAACCAGTCGAAGAAGATGCCGCCGCCGCCGCGAATCGTGGTCTTGCCGCTCTTGAATGGCGACCAGGTGAACCCGGCGCGCGGCGCGAGATTGAAGCCACCGATGTGCGATTGGTATTCCTGCCGCAGACCGGCGCTGATCGTCAGATCCTTGCGGGCGCGGAAGTCGTCCTGCAGGTAAAGCCCGATCTGCGCCTGCGAGATGGTGACGTCCGGATCGCCCAGGTTGCGAGTGTAGGTGGTCGGCTGGCCGGCGGCATACGCGTCGAGGCTGGCGAAGGTGAAGGTGCCGCCGGTATTGTGGAGCTCGCTGGTGCGATAGTGTCCGGCGTCGAGCTGCAGGCCAGCGCGGACGGCGTGGCGGCCGGTCGCGATGTCGAGATCGTCGGTGATCGAGACCGTGTTCGAGCCGCCCGAACCGGCGAGCTGGGCGCCGCCGGCGTCGAACGCGTTCAGCACCAGCACTGCCGGCGCGGTACTGACCGGCGTGTACGCGACCTCGTCGGATCGCCACTGCACGCGCAGCTCGTTGTAGATCGCCTTGCCGATCGCGCCCACGTTGGAAGCTCGCAGCACGTTCTCAGTGCGCGCCTGGCGATAGCCGCGTTCGGAAAGATCGAAGTCGCCGACCCCGAGATTGTCGGTCGTGGCGTGATTGCGCTGCAGCTCGACGCGCAGCATCTGCGACCTGGTGACCATGTGCTCGAACCGCGCGGTGAGGTTGAGCGAGTCGTTGGGGCGGCGGATCGAATCGGCGAAATAGCCGGACGGGAGTGCGGCGACGATCGTCTGGCTGTCGAACGCGTTGACGCCATCTGCAGAGAGCGACAGCGAGGTCCGCTGCTTCCAGAGCGGGCCGCTGAGGCTGAAGCCGTAGCGCTGATGCTGCTCGTCGCCCTTGACCGGCGCGAACTCGTTGCGGGCGCTGAGCGCGGCGCCGCGGAAGCCGAGGCTGGTCGAGCCGCGCCAATTGTCGATGCCCGGCCTGGTGGTGATATCGATGGTCACGAACCCCGGCTCGTGGGTGTCGGCCGCGAACATGTTCCGGCGGAAGCGAATCTGTTGAATCTGTCCTTTCGGCGGCAGGCGGCCGCCGCGGAAGCCGTTCACGCGCAGTACCGCGCCCGGACCGCCGAGGTCGCGAAGCGCTTGCTCCATCTCGTCGGGATCGTCCGGCAGCTCGTCGATCTGAGCCTGGTCAAGAACGGTTGCGAAGGCGTCGCCGCGCGGATCGCTCGCCCGCTCCCGCGGATCGCGGCCGACCTGCACGGTCTCGGAGAACCTGGCGATCCTCAGCTTGATCTCGCGGCGGTTGTCGCCAGCACGCAACCGCAGATCGCGCGCGTCAGACGGTTCGAAGCCGGGCGACTCGACGTGGATCGTGTATCGTCCCGGCTCGAGCGCCGTGAACGTCGCCTCGCCGCGCATCCCGGTCTCGACGCCGACCCCGTCAGCGGACGGCGTTACCTGCACGCGGGCGCCGACGATCACCGCGCCGCTCTGATCGACCACCGTGACGCGTAGCGTCGCGGCGGCGGACGGCTGGGCGGACGCGGACGAGGGAATGATGAGCGCGAGTAGAAGACCGACGACGGCTTTCATACAGCTCCTCGATGGGAACCACGCAGCTGACTGCCCCACCTACCTGGCCGCGAACGTGTCTGGCTTGAAGACCGGGTTGAGCTTGATGGTCTTGAATGTCGTGTCCTCAACCGGCTTGCCGTCGACCGAGCGCGCCATGTGGTGAGGCAGCATCACGCCATCGACGGCTTTGTAGTCGTCGAGGTACAGGACGATGTCGACGACCTGCGGTGCCGACACCGCCGGCTGGTCGTGCGACGGTTCGCCGCGTCCGGCTTCCGACCGCGGTCCCTGCTGGGTCTGGATCATCATGCGCGGGGCGACGCCGCGATACATGATCATCAAGGGACGATGGGACTTTTGATCGAGGAGGATGCGGGCGGCGAAATTGCCGGGCCCCTTGGCGTCGATGACATCGGCCTTGCCTTCGTCCGACTCGGCCTCGCCGCCGGCGCTGAACTCGAGGGGGAGCGATGCCGGCGATGTCAGCAGGAAGGCGAGGGCGGTGCGCGCGAGGTCAGCGCGTGCATTGCGGACCGCCTGTAGTTCGGCGTCTCCGGTCGGCGGCGCCGGCGTGCGCACCACCAGGCCCGGAGGTCCGTTGAGCGTGCGCTGGCCGCGCAGCAACTTGTCGCCGTTCAGTCCCTGCTCGGTGAGGATCATCACGTCGCCTATCGGGCTCATCGACTCGGTCCGCAGCAGCTTGTCCGGGAACTGCAGATCGATGGTGACCTCGCCGCTGACCTGGCGGTCCTGTATCGTTCGCTGATAGGTGCCGGCGGCGGTGAGCCCCTGCACGCGGTCGAGGTTCTTCCCGCCGCCGAGCGCCGTGCGCGCCTGCGCCATCAGCTGCTCGGCCCTGGTGTCGCCTGCGGCGCGCGCGGTGAACCCGCCGGCGGTCACCGCCAGCGACAGCA
Source organism: Vicinamibacterales bacterium (assembly GCA_036269295.1). Lineage (GTDB taxonomy): Bacteria > Acidobacteriota > Vicinamibacteria > Vicinamibacterales > CAVVIG01 > CAVQFC01. Next base: position 5,525 of record DATASG010000303.1, read on the forward strand.
AGTACGCAATCATTCGTTGCACGTCATCACCTCGTTGTGCAGTATGACGAGCGGCCGCCGGGGAAGTTGTTATCTCCAGGCAATCGTTTTGTAAGAAATGTAAAGCGCGCCGATCTGCGGAGGCGTTTCGCGTAGAGTGATTGTCGTGCGGGTTGATGTTCACGAGCGGCGCGGCCTGCGGTGGCCGTTGATGGCCGGCGTCGCGCTCACCGTGCTGCTGGTCGCGCTGGCGACGCTGCAGTACCGATGGCTCGGCGAGGTCGGCGAAGCCGAGCGTGGACGGATGCGCGAGAGCCTGCGCCTGCGCGCCGCCGACTTCACGCAGGAGTTCGATCGCGAGCTGACGCGCATCTACATCGCGTTTCATCTCGATGCCGGTGCGCTCGATCGGGATCCCGCAGCGGTGATCGGCGCGGCGCTCGACAAGGCGCAGGCGTCGGCGGCGGGACCCGGCCTGATCAAGGACGTCTTCATCCTCCAGGCGCAGGGGCCTCGGGGCGACGTGCTGCGTGGGTTCGATGCGGCAGCGCGGGCGCTGCGGCCGGTCGAGTGGCCGCCGGCGATCGCCGCGTGGCGCGGCCGGACGATCCATGCCGCGCCGCCGGGTGTTGCCGGCACGCTGCCGATGCTGGTGGCGGATGCCATCGACGGCGCCGCCCCGGCGCTGATCATTCCCGTGCCGTTGGTCAAGACGACCGACGATGGCGCGGGGCACCTTGCGGTGCTGACGAGCGCGGGGCCGGCGGCGCGCGCGATCATCGTGTGGCTTGACGTCGATCGGCTGCGGCGGCAGCTGCTCGAACCGCTGGTCGCGAAGTACTTCGGCGCCGGCGATGCGTCCGAGTGTCTCGTTTCAATCGTGCAGCGCGACCAGCCGTCGCAGGCAATCTACGCCTCGGCGAACGATTCGCCCGTCGACGAGGGGAGCGCTGACGTGTCTGCCGGCCTGTTCGATTTGCGGATGGATGAGATCGCGCGGCTCACCGATCTCGCCAGGGGCGGGCCGGCGCCGGTAACGGGGACGATGGCCGATCGGGTCGCGATCACGATCGTGCGCCGCTCCGGCAGCGCCGCTGAGGCGCGGCGGGTGCTGATGACCGGCGGCGTGAATCAGGGCGCGTGGCAGCTACGCGCCCGCTATCGCAGCGGCTCGCTCGAAAGCATCGTGGCGCGCTCGCGCCGCCGGAATCTGGCCATCAGCCTCGGCGTGCTCGGGCTGCTGGGCGCGGCCTTTTCCCTGGCGATGGCCGCCGGACAGCGGCAGCGCCGGCTGGCGCGGCAGCAGATGGAGTTTGTCGCCTCGGTCTCGCACGAGCTCCGCACCCCGCTCGCCGTCATCTGTTCGGCGGGTGAGAACCTGGCGGACGGGGTGGTCGCCGATAGCGCTCAGGTCAAGAGCTACGGATCCCTGATCGAGTCCGAAGGCCGGAGGCTGGGTGACATGGTGGAGCGGGTCATGGAGTTCGCGGGAATCAGCTCCGGCGCGGCGATCCGGCCGCGTGCCGGCGTCGACCTCGACAGGGTCGTGGCCGACGCCGTGCAGGGCGTGAGTGCCGAGGCGCACGCGCGCGGCATCACGGTGACGGTGCATCCCAACGGCACGCTGCCGGCCGTGACCGGCGATGCCGATGCGCTCCGCTCCGCAGTACAGAACTTGGTCGGCAACGCGGTGAAATACAGCGCCAACGGGGCAAACGTCGACGTGACGGCGAGCGCCGACGGCATTGGTGTCGAAGTTCGGGTCGCCGACCGCGGCCTCGGGATCGACGCCGAGGATCTGCCGCACATCTTCGAGCCCTTCTACCGCGGCCGGCGCGCGGTCGAGGCGCAGATCCGCGGCACCGGTGTCGGTCTCAGCGTCGTGCGCCATGTGATCGCGGCGCACCGAGGCACGATCGGCATTGACAGCCACGCCGGCGAGGGGACCACGGTCACCGTGAAGCTGCCGGCGTGAGCCTGACTCCGCGCCTCCTGCTGGTCGAAGACGAAGCCGGCCTGCGGCTCACGCTCAGCGATCGCCTTGGCAGCGAAGGCTATAGCGTCGAGACGGCAAGCGACGGCGAAGCTGGGCTCGCTCGCGCCTCGACCGGCGGCTACGACCTGATCGTCCTCGATGTGATGCTGCCGCGGATGAACGGGTTCGACGTGTGCCGCGAGGTGCGGCAGCGCGGCGTGACGACGCCGATCCTGATGCTGACGGCGAGAGGCCAGCTGGTCGACAAGGTGGTGGGCCTGAAGCTGGGTGCCGACGACTACCTGACCAAGCCGTTCGAGACCATCGAGCTGATGGCGCGGCTCGAAGCGCTGCTGCGACGCTCGCCGTCGAGCCCCCAGCCGGGCGGCAACGTCTACCGGTTTGGCGACGTTGCTGTCGATTTCAGGAAGATGGAGGTGACGCGCGCGGGGGCGCCGGTCGGTCTCTCCGCGCGCGAGTTCAAGCTGCTGCGCCATTTCATCGCGCATCGGGGCTCCACGCTCTCGCGCGACGCGCTGCTGGCTGACGTGTGGGGTTACGACGAGATGCCGCTCACGCGCACCATCGACGTCCACGTCGCCGGCTTGCGCCAGAAGATCGAGGCCAACCCCAAGGCGCCCGAGTTCATCCTCACGGTCCACGGTCTCGGCTACAAGTTCGCCGGCTGAACCTGGTCAGGAAGAAGACAGCCGTGCCGGGCCGAGTTATACTCGGCGGTCGAAAGCCAGCCGGCCTCCGACGTCCCGATCAAAAAAGCGCCGGCGTCGAAGCGCCGTCACACACGCCCAAAGAAACCGTGAACGCTGCTCCTGTCGAATACGCTTCGCAACGCAAGATCCGCGAATACAACAAGCTGTACTACCGGTTCAACCACTGGCCGATCTGGATATTCGTGTTCTTCATCGCGCCCGGGCCGCTGACCTTCGACCTGTTCGAGCGCGGCTTCGACGCACGCATGGCGCTCTGGCTCGGCGCGGTCCTGGTCGGCACCGGCATCGCCGGCCTGCGCGGCGCGCTCCCCGGCGTCGAACCGAAGCCGTACATCATCCGCTTCACCGAAGATCGGCCGAACCCGCTGTACCGGCGCGTCTGCTACACGGTCGCCTGGAGCGAGGTCGTGGCGTTCGCGCTGCTGAACGCGGCCGGGCTGATGGTTGCGATCGCGACCGGGCACTGGTATTTGAAGCAGATCTACTGGTACGCGTACTTCCCGATCGCCGGCACCATCTGGGTGCTCGGCGCCTTCGGCCAGCTACCGCGCGTCAAGGCATCGACCAAAGGCGAGGGCCACGAGCGCCGGTACTTCTACGGATCGGTCTGGGCGGTCTGCTGGGCGCAGCCGGCCCTGTGGCTGCTCTGGAAGGTCGTGCCGAGGACGACTGTGGGCGACACCTTCAAGCTGGTCGTCTTCGTGGCCATCCTCGCCTTCGTCGGCAACCTCGCCAGGCTCGGCCGCTTGCCCCGGACCAGGCCGATCATCCCCGGAGAAATCGCCGTCTCCGACTAGAGAATTAAGAATTAGGAATTTGGAATTAGGAATTGAGAGCTGAGAACTGGAGAGTCTCACGTTCTGAGTTCTATGAGCGCGTTGCAAAATGGAACAGCCGCGAGGGATTGCGGCAGCTGGCGCCGCACGCCGCCTGAGCCATGACCGAGATCGATCTGTTTCAAACGCACCGATCGGCACTGTTCGCCGTGGCGTATCGGATGCTCGGGAGCGCCACTGACGCGGAGGACGTCCTGCAGGACGCGTGGCTGCGCTTCGCGGCTGCGCGCCCCTCCGATCTGCGATCCGCCAAGGCGTATCTCACGACGATCGTCACGCGCCTGTGTCTGGATCGCCTGAAGTCGGCGCGGGCGATGCGCGAGGAGTATGTCGGTCCCTGGCTGCCGGAGCCAGTGGTCACCAGCGACCGGTCCGGTCCCGAGCGTTCCCTGGCACAGGCCGAGTCGGTGACGCTGGCGTTCATGGTCCTGCTCGAGACGCTCTCTCCCGAGGAGCGCGCTGTGTTCCTGCTGCGAGAAGTGTTCGACTACGAGTACGACGAGATCGCAGAAATGCTGGACATGTCGGGCGCCAACTGCCGCCAGCTGTTCCATCGCGCGAAAGGACGCATTGCCGAGCGGAAGCCGAGGTTCCGCGCCTCCATGGACGAGAAGCGGCCGTTGGTCGAGCGGTTCCTGCGGGCGTTCAGCGAAGGCAGCGAGGCCGGGCTGACCAGCGTCCTCGCCGAGGACATCGGCTTCTGGAGCGACGGCGGCGGCAAGGTGCTGGCGGCGCGGCGCCCGATCTTCGGGCGCGAGCAGGTGGTCCGGCTGCTCCTCGGCCTGCGGCGTACCGCGTCGGCGGTCGGGGTTGCGCTCGAGTCGGTCAGCTTCGAGATCGTCGAAGTGAACGGCGAGCCGGCGCTGCTGCTCCGCGTCGCCGGGTGTCTGGACGGCGTCTACGTGATGGCGGTCGAGGAAGGCGCGATTACCGCGATTCGCGTGGTGCGAAACCCGGACAAGCTAACCTACATCGAGCACCAGACGGCGCACTGACCGGCGTCTCGAACCTGCGTCTGATGACGACGGCGATCGTCAGGTGACCAGGCTGGACGTGCCGCCGCCGACGTAGTCCTTCGCCGCGGCGATCGCTGCGATCTCCGCCATCACCCGATCGATCTCGTCCATGGTGTTGTAGAAGTGGGGCGAGATGCGGATGCCGACCGGCGGCCGGTAGTCGACGATGAAGTCACGCGCCTTCAGGGTGCGTGACACCAGAAGCGCGTCCGGAACATCGACCGCCACGGTGCCTGCCAGTCGTTCGGGATCCCGTGACGCCGCGGAGGTGAAGCCGTAGTTGTCGACGAGCGCGAGCAGCCGCGCGGTCATGGCGCGCGACGCCTCTCGGATCTGGCCGACGCCGACGCTGTTGATGATATCGAGGCCCGCCAGCGCCGCGTAATAGGACGGGATCGAGGGTGTCCCGTTCATCATCCGCATCGCGTCGGAGCGGAGGCCTGGTTCCGACCTCGCCTCGATGTCGAAGTCAAAGGGATGCGCGCGCGACAGCCAGCCGGTGAACGACGGCGTCGACTGCCTCAGCAGATCGGGCCGCGTGTAGAGGAACGCGCTGCCCTGACCGCCGCAGAGCCATTTCAGGCAGCCGCCGACCGCAAAGTCGACGCCCAGCGACTCGACGTCGACCGGGATGATGCCGGCCGACTGATAGGTGTCGAGAATGCTGATCGCACCGGCCTCACTGGCACGGCGGGAAATTGCCTCCGCGTCCATGATGTACGAGGTGCGGAACAGCACGTGCGAGAAGGCAACAATCGCCGTGGTGTCGTCGATCGCGGCCAGCATGCGTTCGGTGCTGACGGTGAGGTCGTCCTCGGCCGGCACGATGCGCAACTCGAACCCCGCCGCCTGCTGGGCCCGATAGAGATAAACAATCGACGGGAAGTCCATCGCCGAGCAGACGATCCGCGTGCGCGTTCCCGACGGCCGCAGGCACGACAGCGCCACCATGTGTGCGGTGGTGACGTTCTCGTGCATGCTGACGCTGCCGGCCGGGGCGCCGATGATGCGCGCGATCTTGTTGCCGATCTCGACGGGCATCTCCCACCAGCGCTCTTCCCAGCCGCGCACTCCGCGTGTGGCCCAGGTCTCGGCAAACTCGGCGAGGTTACTTGCCGTCTGCCGCGGCATCGCTCCGAGCGAGTTGCTGATCATGTAGACCGCGCGCGACAGGATCGGAAACTCGTCGCGCCAGCGCGCGAGATCGGCCATACCCCTATAATACGCGCCAGTGACACGTGAAGGCTGGCAGGGATGGGACGAGTACGCGCCGTTCTATGACTGGGAAAACGCCCAGACGCTCGGCCGTCGCGATGTGCCGTTCTGGCGACGGATCGCCGCCGGCGCTGACGGCCCGGTTCTCGAGCTTGGTTGCGGCACGGGACGAGTGTCGCGGCCGCTCGCCCGCGCCGGCATCCAGCTCGTTGGCATCGATCGGTCGGCGCCGATGCTCGCCCGCGCCCGCCGCCAGATCCTCAGATCCTCCCACGCTCACGTCCTCAAGTCACTTTGTCTCGTGCGCGGCGACATCCGTGCGCTGCCGTTCGCACCCGGCGCCTTCCCGATGGTGATCGCTCCCTACGGGATCCTTCAGTCGCTGATCCGGCCGCGCGATCTCACCGCCACACTGACGTCGGTCGCGCGCGTGTTGGCCGGGGGCGGCGCCTTCGGAATCGACCTGGTGCCCGACGTCCCCAAGTGGCGCGAGTACCAGAACCGCGTCCAGCTGCGTGGCCGCGCCGGCGGCTCACAGCTGACGCTGATCGAGTCGGTGCGGCAGGATCCGAAACGGCACCTCACAACCTTCGAGCAAAAGTACGTGGAGCGGCGCGGCGGCCAGACGCGCGAACACCGTTTTGACCTCACGTTTCGCACCCTCTCGGTCCGGCAGATGACGGGGCAGCTCGAAGGCGCCGGATTCCGCGTCGACTCGGTGCTTGGGGACTATCGGGGGCGCCACTGGGACGATCGCGCCGATGTCTGGATCATCCTGGCGAAAAAGAGGTAACATTTCCGAGCCGTTTTCGCATTTTTCCGGGGAGTTTTGACATGTCCGGCCATTCCAAATGGGCCTCGATCAAGCACAAGAAGGGCGCGCTCGACGCCAAACGCGGCAAGATTTTCACCCGCCTCATCAAAGAATTGACGGTCGCGGCCCGCAACGGCGGCGGCGACCCCGACATGAACCCACGCCTGCGCTCGGTGATCGCTGACGCCAAGGCCGCCAATATGCCGGCCGACAACATCAAGCGCGCGATTCGCAAGGGCACCGGCGAGGAGCCCGGGGTGTCGTACGAAGAGGCGCAGTACGAGGCCTACGGGCCCGGCGGCGCCGCGGTCATCATCGACGTCCTTACCGACAACAAGAACCGCACGGTCGGCGAGCTGCGCCACATGCTCGAGAAGCACGGCGGCAACCTCGCGTCGACCAACGCGGTCGCCTGGATGTTCAACAAGAAGGGATACATCGTCGTCGAGAAGTCGAAGGCCGACGAGGAGAAGCTGCTCGGCGCGGTGCTCGAGGC
>DATASG010000304.1:0-2560 GCA_036269295.1 Vicinamibacterales bacterium
GCGTCGCCCGGAGGCCTTCCGCCTTCGACACGTTGTACGAGGGCGGCGGGGCGGCATCGCCGGGCCGCTTGTTCGAGAGAACCAGGTTGCCGTTGGCGTCGCGCCAGGAATAGATCTGCGCTCGCGCCGGGACCGACAACCCGAGCAGACAGAGCGAGATACCGGCACGGCTGAGTAACTTCAGCAAGGTCAACAGTTTACACCCGTGGCTGTCCGGGGAAGACAACCAGGGAGGTTATCGGCAGGTGAACGGCTGGGGAGTAGGGGCGGTCAGACCTTCAGGTCGGACCTTGAGGTCTGACCAGGAGGTCTGACCCGGAGGTCCGACCTGAAGGTCTGACCTCACTCAGGCCAGCAGCCTTGCGAGGACCGCCTGGCTGGCCTCGAGCATGTCGTCAATTTTCGCAGGCTCTTTGCCGCCTGCCTCGGCGAAGTCCGGCCGGCCGCCACCCGCTCCGCCGACGATGGGCGCGATTTCCTTGACGATCTGGCCGGCCTTGACCCTCCCGGTCAGGTCCGAGGTCACAGAAACGACAATCTGGACCTTGCCCTCGTTCGCCGAGGCGACGATCACCACACCGCTCTTGATTTTCGCCTTCAGGGAGTCCGACAGGCCGCGCAGATCGTCCTTGTCCATGTCGCTGACCTTGCGCCTCGCGAGCCTGACCCCTGCCACCTCAGTGGTGTCGTCCCCGTCCCCGGCCGCCGGGCCACCGCCCATCGCGATCTTCGTCTTCAGCTGGGCCACCTCGCGCGTCAGCTTCTTGCTTTCCGCCTGCAGCCGTTCGATCGCGTCGACGGCGAGCGTATCGGTGACGTGGAGCGCCTCGACCACCGAGGCCAGCATCGCCCGCTGATGCTGCGCCCACCCGACTGCGCCGGCGCCGGTCAGCGCCTCGATCCGCCGCGTACCGGCCGCGACGCCGCTTTCGCCGACGATGGCGAAGAAGCCGATGTCGCCGGTGGCCTTGACGTGCGTCCCGCCGCATAGCTCGAGGCTGAACCCCGGGACGCTGACGACGCGTACCTCGTCCCCGTATTTTTCACCGAAAAGCGCCATCGCGCCGGCGGCGATCGCCTCCTGCGTGGAGCGGACCTCCGTCGTCACCGCGGTGTTGCGGCAGATCTGCTCGTTCACGATTCGCTCGATGCGATCGAGCTCCGCGCGCGTGATCGCCTGGAAGTGGACGAAGTCGAAGCGCAGGCGATCGGGTGAAACCAGCGAGCCGGCCTGCTTGACGTGGCTGCCGAGCACCTGGCGCAGCGCAGCGTGCAGCAGATGCGTCGCGGTGTGGTTTCGCCGCGTCGCGTCGCGGACGTCGGCGTCGACCTCCGCGGTCACGAGGTCGCGCACGCGAAGCTCGCCGGACGTCACGCGCACACGATGCGCCCGCGGCAGCCCGGTACGGATACGCGCCAGGCCTTCGACCTCCGCCCTCGCGCCGGTCGCGTCGTCGACGATGTGTCCGACGTCCGACACCTGGCCGCCGGATTCGAGGTAGAAAGGCGTGCGCGCCAGCGCCAGATAGCCGATCTGGCCGGTCGCGAGCGCGTCGACCGCCTGGCGCTGCTCGTCGAACAACGCCACCACCGGAACACCGGTGACCCGCGTCGCCCCGTAGCCGTCGAAGTGATCGCCGACGGCGACCAGGTGGGGCGTGTGTTCTGGCGTCAGGCCAAACTGTTCGCCCTTCTTGCCGCCGAAGGCGCTGCCCGCACGGGCCTTGTCGCGCTGGCCAGCCATCGCGGCATCAAACGCGGCCTTGTCGACGGTCACGCCCTGGGTCGCCGCCGTATCCTCGATGAAGTCGTAGGGGATTCCGAACGTGTCGTAGAGCTGAAAGGCGACCGCGCCGGCCAGCGACTTGGACCTGGTCCCCAGCACCTTGGCGAGCTCTGCCTCCAGCCGCGGCAGCCCCTCGATGAGCACGGCCTCGAACCGGTGTTCCTCCGCCAGGATCGTCTTCTCGACCATCTCCCGGTTGCGTCGAAGCTCCGGGTAGGCGTCGCCCATCTCGCGGTCGAGCACCGGCACCAAGCCGTGCATGAACGGTTCGGTGAACCCGAGGTGCTTGCCGTGGCGCATCGCGCGCCGCATGATCTTCCGAAGCACGTAGCCGCGCCACTCGTTCGACGGGATCACGCCGTCCGCGATCAGGAATGCGGTGGCGCGGATGTGATCGGCCACCACTCGCAGCGAGACGTCGGTCGGGCTCATGCTCGCGGCGTAGGCATGGCGCGACAGACGGCCGATCTCGGTGAGCAGCGGCATGAAGACGTCGGTGTCGTAGTTCGAGTCCTTCTCCTGCAGCACCGCCGTGATCCGCTCGAGCCCCATGCCGGTGTCGATCGACGGCGCCGGCAGCGGCGTCAGCACGCCGTCCGCGCTGCGCTCGAATTCCATGAAGACGTTGTTCCAGATCTCGATTTCCGGATCGGCGCCGCTGCCGCCGCGGACGAAGTAGATCTCGGAGCAGCGGCCGCAAGGGCCGGTGTCGCCCATCTGCCAGAAATTGTCGTCGCCACCGAGCTCCAGGATGCGGTTCGCCGGCACGCCGAG
>DATASG010000305.1:0-7184 GCA_036269295.1 Vicinamibacterales bacterium
AGACCTTGCTGGCGTGGAACCCGACCGGCGATCCGGCTGGCGCGAACCGCAAGTACTTGCTGGTGGGTGATTTCAACGCCTATTTCGGAGAGGATCCCATCCAGGCGTTCCTCGGCACGAGCGGCTATTCGGACCTGATCAACCTGCTCCTGGGAGCGAACGCGTCCTCGTACAATTTCGGATCCCAGGCCGGCTATCTCGATCACGCGCTGGCCAACGCCGCCTTTCTCCGGTTGATCAAGGGCATTGCCGAACTGCACATCAACGCAGACGAACCCGCGGCACTTGAGGCCCTCAATAGCGCCTTGAAGAGTCCCGCCGCGCAGACCGCCTACTTCGCGGCCGACGAGTTCGCGGCGTCCGATCACGATCCCTTCGTTGTCGCCCTGAACCCGCTCGCGGGCGACCTGAACGACGACGGCGTCGTCGATCTCAGCGATCGCGACCTTGTCGTCGCTAACTACGGCAAGACCGCGTCTCAGGTGGACCGCCGCATCGATTACGATGGCGACGGGATCATTACCCCGAACGATTACCGCATCTGGCTCGGTCTCTACCGGGCGTTCGTTCAGTAACCGAGGTGAATGCCATGAATAAGCTAATTCTTCTGAGCGTCGCGATGCTGGGCGCCTTTGCCCATCCCTCGTCCGCGGCGACGATCTCGTTCACCGCTCCGGCGACGGTGTCCGGTGCGTTCGATCTCACCGTGCAGGCGCAGGATGTGTTCGCCGGACGCGATCTCTCGACTGACATTGCGATCTCGTTCGGATTCGACGTCGGCGTCAGCGATCCGTCCATCCTCTCGTTTCTCGGAGCCACCTCGGGTCCGCTCTTCGACGCCGCGACCAGCGAGCCCGGGACCGACGTCTTCGCCGCGGCGTTCGGTCAGCATGGTTTCGGGATCGAGCCTGGCGCCAGCGAACCCGTGCTGCTCGCGACCCTGCACTTCAAGGCCCACGGCAGCGGTCCGGCGACTATCGTGATCAGCTCGGACCTGAGCAATCTCTTTCAGGGTCTGCAGTTCTTCGACGCGCCCTTCCAGGATTCGATCGATGGAAGGGTGGCCGTCTCGGCGGTCTCCTCGACGCCAGTGCCTGAGCCCGCCACCCTGCTGCTGTCCGCCATCGGCCTGATCGGTATCGCGTCAAGGCGTGCAGCGAGGTGATCGCCCACCGGGATATAGTGCGACATGGCCGTCGACCTCCTGGTGTTCGGGCCGCATCCCGACGACATCGAAATCGGTCTGGGCGGCACCGTCGTGAAACACACCGCGGCGGGCCATCAGGTCGGCCTCTGCGATCTGACCGCAGCCGAGCTCTCGACCAACGGGACGGTGGCGCGGCGGCGGGCGGAAGCCGCGGCCGCCGCGCAGCTACTCGGCGCGGCCTGGCGGGAGAACCTCGGCTGGCCCGACGGTGGCATCGCCGCGACCCCCGAGCTGATTCGTTCCGCTGTCGATCTGCTCCGCAAGCATCAGCCCCGTACGATCGCCATTCCCTACTGGCACGACCGGCATCCCGACCATGTCGCCGCCAGCCACGTGCTGCGTGCCGCCGCGTTCAAGAGCGGGCTGGCGCGCTATGAAACGGACGCGCCGCCGTGGCGTCCCGACTGGGTGTGCTACTACTTCATCAACGACGGAGCGACGCCGTCGTTTGTCGTCGACGTGTCGGATCACTACGAGCGAAAGCGCCAGGCTCTTGCCTGCTACGCCAGCCAGTTCGCGCCCCGCGATGCCGACGCTGTCGCGACCCGCCTGACCGCTTCGACTTTCCCGCAGCTGATCGAGAGCCGCGACGCCCAATTCGGCGCGCTGGCCGGCGTCGCATTCGCTGAGGGGGTCGTTGTCGCCGAGCCGGTGCAGCGCCAGGGGCTGCTGAAACACGAGCCATGAACATCGGCATGGTCTGCTACGCGTCGGTCGGCGGCAGCGGTGTGGTGGCCACCGAGCTGGCGCACGCGCTCGCCGGCCGAGGCCATCACGTGCACATCATCAGCAGCGAGCCGCCGTTCCGCTGGCGGGCTGGTGTCCCACGCCTGTCGTTCACCCCCGTCGAGGTTCCGCCATATCCACTGTTTCGGGAGCCCCAGTACCTGCTGGCGCTGACCAACACCATCGTGCGCGTCGCGCGTGAACAGCGGCTGGACATCGTGCACGCCCATTACGCCGTGCCGCACGCCACCGCAGCCTACCTTGCCGACCAGGTCCTCACGTCCCTGCCGGACATCCCGGCGCCCCGCACCGTCACCACGCTGCACGGCACCGACATCACGCTCGTGGGCAGCGACCCGTCGTACGCGGTGGTGGTCGGTTTTTCGATCGAGCAGTCCCACGGCGTCACCGCCGTGTCACGCAGCCTCCGTGCGGACACCGTCGGCACCCTCGGCATCAGGCAGGCGATCCGCGTGATTCCCAATTTTCTCGATTGCGCCGCCTATGCCCGCCGGCCGGACGAGGCGTTCAGGGCGCGAATCTGCGCGCCCGGCTCGGGTGAGGCGGTGGTCATGCACGTGTCGAATTTCCGGCCCGTCAAGCGACTGACGGCGGTGATCGACGTGTTTCGATCGATCAGGCAGCGCCTTCCGTCACGGCTGGTGCTGGTCGGCGACGGTCCGGATCGCGCCGCCGCCGAGCGGCGTGCCGCCGACTACGGCCTGGCCGCGGCGGTGATGTTCGCCGGCGAGCAGCAGGATCTGGTTCCCTGGTTGTCGGTCGCCGACTTGTTTCTGCTGCCGTCGGCCAAGGAGAGCTTCGGGCTCGCCGCTCTGGAAGCGATGGCGTGCGAGGTGCCGGTCGTGACCTCGAATGTCGGTGGGCTGCCGGAAATCGTCGAGGACGGCGTGACCGGTTTTGCATGCCCGCCCGACGCCGTGGAGACGATGGCGGACCGAGGCGTCGCCCTGCTCACCACCCCCGATCTGCGGACGCGCATCGCTCGGGCGGCGCTGGAGATGGTTCGCACGCGCTACTGCACAGAGGCCATCGTTCCCGTCTATGAAGCCCACTACCGCGAGGTCCTGGCGGCACGCGACTGAGAAGAAGCCGCCGAGTCTCATGAAGATGAGTACCCCGCGACGCCGCCGGCAACGTCGAGGACGATGCCGCTGATCCAACTCGATTGATCCGAGACGAGAAACAGGGCCGCACCTGCCACATCTTCCGGTGTCCCGAGCCGTCGAATCGGGTGCAGCTCAATCAAGGCTCGTTGTTGCGCCTCGGGGATGCGTGCCTGGTTTCGCTCGGTGAGGATGGTTTCGGGAGCAATGCAGTTGGCGCGAATGCCGAACGGACCGATCTGCGCCGCCAGGTCTTTCGTGAGGATTTCGATGCCCGCCTTGGCGGCGGAGTACGGGATCGGCGATCGCGGGTGCGGGTGGTGTCCGGCGGCCGACGACAGCGTGACGATGTTTCCGGCGCGGCGTTCTTTCATGCCCGGCAGCACGCTCTTCACCGTCAGGAAGGTGGCGGTGAGGTTGCCGTCGAGCGACGCGCGCCAGCCCTCTTCGCTCGTCTCTTCGAGCGGACCTGGCGGTGTGAAGCTGCCACCGGCGCTCGCCACCAGGATGTCGATCGGCCCGAGCCCGCGCTCGATCTCGAGGCGCGCCCGCTCGATCTCGGTGTAGTTGGTCACGTCGGCTTCGACGCCAATCGCGCGCCCGCCGGCGCGCGCGATCTCCGCCTGCACCTCGGCGATAGCCCGCCGATCGCGGCCGTGGATCGCGACCTGCGCCCCGCGCTGCGCCAACAGCCGCGCCACCCCCGCGCCGATCCCGCGCGAGCTGCCCGTCACCCACGCCACCTTGCCATCCAGGCCGCTCATGCCGGCACCATCGAGCGCAGCGACCTTCGGCTGAGGTTGATCGAGACGGGAGCGGTGCGAATCATGATCGTTTCCTGGTGAAGAGCCACGGTGGCGGCCCGATATAGTTAAATATATTAAACTATATAATATAGTCAACTATTGAAGACGTTGAATGTGGTGCGGCGGTTCCAGGGCCCGGGAGCTCGACCGCGAGGCCTTCCGCGCGTTCCCTTGCAGCGCCTTCGATTTCGGTGTAGACGACGTGTGACGCCGAACTCGCTGAACCCGCAGAAAGGTAAGACATTCTGCGCGTTCCGCGGTCTCTGCGTTGATCGTGGGACGCTACACCGAACCCGAAATTGCGCTAGGTGACGAGTTTGCCGTTGACGCGGACATTCTGCAGCGACAGGCCCTCGACGTGTTCGACGATATTGGCCTGCGCCACGCCGCCGAACTGGCAGTCGACGAGCGACACGTCGCGGATTGGCGCGCTCGCGAACCCGCGCAGGTGCAGCGCGTAGGCGGCCTTGGTCGCCTTGACGTGGACGAGCGCGACCCGACGCACCGTCGGTGTGAAACCGCCTTTGTCGCCCTCCTCGTAGTAGAAGTCGATCCCCAGCACCGCCTGCGCCACCTGGCCGATGTCGAGGCGGCGTGCGAACACGTTCTCGATCACGTTGCCGCGCATCGCGTTGTTCTTGATCCGGACCGCGATCTCGAGCCGCGGGCTGTCGAGCCGGCAGTCTTCGGCAAAGACGTTGCGCACGCCGGCGGACGCCTCGCTGCCGATGGTGATGCCGCCGTGACCGTTCCTCATGTGGCATTTCTGAATCACGATGTTCTCCGAGGGCACCGTGACGCGCCGGCCGTCGGCATTGCGGCCGGCCTTGATCGCGATGCAGTCGTCTCCGGTATCGAAGAAGCAGTTGCTGATCAGCACATCCCTGCAGGATTCGGGATCGCAGCCGTCGGTGTTCGGGCCGTCCACCGACGCCTGGATGTTGAGATCCCTGACCGTGACGTTGGTGCACAGGACCGGATGCACCTGCCACATCGGCGAGTTGCGCAGCTTCACGCCTTCGATCAGGACGTTGCTGCAGCGATACGGCTGGATCAATTGAGGTCTCAGGTAGTGGCCGGGCCCGAAGACGCGATCGGCGACCGGCACGCCGCGTTCGCTCATCTCGAACAGCGTGTTGCGGTCGGCCTCCTGATTGACGTCGCCTCGCGCCCAGCCGCAGTTGCTGCGGCCTTTCCACGGCCACCAGTGGGTGCAGTCGGCGCCGCCGTCGATCGTGCCGCTTCCGGTCAGGCCGATATCGCGTTGCTCGAAGGCGTAGATGAACGGCGAGAAGTTCATCAACTCCACGCCTTCCCAGCGCGTCAGAACGGTCGGGTACCGGGTCGCGTCGCGCGTGAAGCGGATCGTCGCCTCCGAGGTGAGGTGCAGGTTCACACCGCTCTTCAGCTCGATCGCGGCGGTGAGAAATTCGCCGTTCGGCACCACCACGCGTCCGCCGCCGGCGCGCACGCAGGCGGCGATCGCCTGGCGGAACGCGTCGGTGTTGTCACGGGCGTTGTCGCCGACGCCGCCGAACGCGGTCAGCTCGAAGTCGCGCCGGGCAAATGTCGGCGGCCTGATCCGCGCCAGGATCGCGGGCAGCTGCCGCCAGGGGTCGTCGCGGCTCTGTGCCCCGAGGGTCGCCGATCGCCGCCAGCTGCCGGCGACAGCGCTCGCGGCCAGCGTTTTCAGAAAAGCTCGGCGGTCGGTCATGGCGCACCCCCACCGCGATGCCCGCCTCTCATCCCGCGCCGCCCGTCTTGGCACGGGGCGGCAGCTCGAGGTAGCGGTGCGCGGTATCGAAGCACAGGTTCCGAATCAGCTCGCCGATCGATTCCGGCTCGTTCGGCAGCTCGCCGCGGTCGACGTCGGTGCCGATCAGGTTGCAGAGCACACGACGGAAGTACTCGTGGCGCGGGTAGGACATCAACGATCGCGAGTCGGTGACCATGCCGACCCACCGCGACAACAAGCCGGCGTTCGACAGCGCGTTGAGCTGCCATTCGATCCCTTCACGCTGATCGAGAAACCACCAGCCGCTGCCGAACTGAATCTTGCCGGCGACACGGCCGTCCTGGAAGCAGCCGGCGAGGGTGGCGAACGCGTAGTTGTCGGCAGGGTTTACGTTGTACAGGATCGTCCTCGGCAGCGCCTGCTCCCGTTCGAGGGCGTCGAGATAGGCGGCCAGACGCTGCAGTTGCGGCCAGTCGCCAATCGAGTCGAAGCCGGTGTCGCGTCCGAGCGTCTGCTGCATGCGGGTGTTGACGTTGCGCAGCGCCCCGAGATGGAGCTGCTTGGTCCATCCGCGCCGCGCGTCGAGCCGGCCGAAATACATCATCAGGTAGCCCGCGAACCGATCCGCGTCGAGCGGATCGGCAGCGCTGCCGGCGCGGACACGATCGAAGATGCGTGCCGCCTCGGCCTCCGCGCAGGTGGTGAGCGGGCACTGCTCCAATCCGTGATCCGAGAGGCGGCAGCCATGCGCGTGGAAATCGTCATGGCGCCGCCGCAGCGCCTCGAGAAAATCCGGCAGCCTCGCGATCTGGACGTTGGCTGCGGCGGCCAGCGCGTCGGTCCAGCGATTGAACCCGGCCGCGTCGCCGACCCGCAGCGCCGCATCGGGCCGAAACGTCGGGTAGACCGCGGTGTCGAGCGGCGATGCCGCCAGCGCGGCGTGGTGGGTCAACGGATCGACCGGGTCGTCGCTGGTGCACACGTAGGCGACGCGAAAGCGGCGCAGGATGCCCTGCGCCGTGAGATCGCCGTCGGCCAGTCGCTGGTTGGCGCGGGCCCACACCTCACCTGCGGTGCGTTCGCTCAACAGCTCGTCGATGTCGAAGTACCGCCGCAGCTCGAGATGGGTCCAGTGATAGAGCGGGTTGCGCAGCGTCTGCGGCACCGTTCGGGCCCAGGCCAGAAACTTCTCGTACGGCGGTGCGTCGCCGGTGCAGTAGCGCTCGGCGATCCCGTTGGCGCGCATCGCGCGCCACTTGTAATGATCGCCCTCGAGCCAGATGTCGAAAAGGTTCTCGAACCGCCGATTGGTCGCCAGGTCGCGCACCGGCAGGTGGCAGTGGTAGTCAAGGATCGGCGCCCCGGCGGCATAGGTGTGGTACAGCTCGCGCGCCGCCCCGCCGTGAAGCAGGAAGTCGTCGGTGACGAACGACATCGGCGCCCATGGTACATCGACCGCCGGGAACCCGGTGAAAGCGGCGCCGTGCGGCCTCAGGGCGAGCTCCACGGCGATGTGTCATCCGCGTCATCCGCGGCTTGCCTTGACCTTCGACACGTTGACCCAATCGATGCCTTGCGATTCGAGT
>DATASG010000306.1:0-4913 GCA_036269295.1 Vicinamibacterales bacterium
GCGACGTTGAGCGTGATGTTGTCGTCGACCAGGAAGATCGACTGGGCGCCGTGCGCCCTGGCGTCGGCGATGTCCGCGAGGACGCGGTCGAACGGATAGGGATGAAAGTTTCTGCCGCGCATCTCGATGATTGAACAGAAGCTGCAGTCGAAGGTGCAGCCCCGCGACGTTTCGACGACGTCGACGGTGCGCCCGAGCAAGGTGTATCCGCGCAGTACCCTGGCGTCGCGGTCCGGAAGATCGAGCGAGAAGGAAGCCAGGGGCACGACCGGCCGCTCCGGGTTGCGCGCGAAGCCGTCCGGCGTGCGGTAGGACAAGCCACGAATCGCCGACACACTGCTCCCGCTCTCGAGCGATCGCATCAACTCCCGCAGGGTCAGCTCTCCCTCGCCGCGGACGATGAAGTCGATCGCCTCGCATGCTTCATAGGCGTCGGGAGCGAGGCTGGGATCGTAGCCGCCGACCACGATCCTTGTCCGGGGAGACAGCGCCTTCACGAGCCGCGCGATCTCGAGCGCCGTGGCGCGCTGGAAGGTCATCACCGACAAACCGACAAGGTCGGGTGTCATCTCGCGGACGAGGCGCTCGATGGTCGGCCGCACCGCTGCCTGCACCAGGATGAGATCGGCAATGGCGACGCGATGGTGGCGGTCGATGTTCCCGGCCAGTGAGGCGAGCGCCCCGTTCGGCATCCGGATCGCAACCGCAGGCATGTGCTCGAACGAGTCGGGCATCGACAAGAGCAGGACATTCATGGCGGCCTCGAAGTCTGGCGCACAGAATAACATTCCGCCCGATGGCGCCGTGGGTATCTGCGTGGTTGCTGCAGCGCAGGGATGATGGCGTGATGCTACATTACCGGGATGGTGCAGAAAACAGACGAGGAATGGAGGAAGACGCTGACGCCTGAGCAGTTCCAGGTCCTACGCGAGCACGGAACCGAGCGCGCCGGAACGAGCCCGCTGAACGTCGAAAAGCGTGAGGGCACGTTTTCATGCGGCGGCTGTGGCCAGCCTCTGTTCTCGTCCGACACCAAGTACGACAGCGGCAGCGGATGGCCGAGCTTCTATCGCCCTCTCGAAGGCGCGATCGAGACGACCACCGACCGCAGCTACGGCATGACGCGTGTCGAGGTGCACTGCGCTCGCTGCCGCGGCCATCTGGGACATCTGTTTCCGGACGGCCCGAAGCCGACCGGTGAGCGCTACTGCATGAACGGCGTGGCGCTGAAATTCGAGCCGAAATAGTGTCATCGTTTTGTCTAATCCTGGTGCGGCGCCGCTCGGCTACGCTGCTGATACGGTGAGATTCGTCATCCCGGCGGTGGGCCTTGTTGTTGCGGCGCTGAATCCGATCGCGCCGTTGGCGCAATCGGCCGGCAGCTGTTCGATCGGCGGCACGATCACGTCCACCCGCACACCTCTTCCCGGCGTCGTGATCTCGGCGTTCGACACAGAGGGACGCTCGGTCGACGTCAGCGCGTCGAGCGTCGACGGCACCTACGCGCTCAAGATTCCCGGCGCTGGACGATACACGGTGAAGGCGGAGTTCGTCGCCTTCGCGCCGATCGTACGCGACGTCGTCGTCGATCAGGCCAACTGTCAGCAGCGAGCGGATCTCACGATGACGCTGGCATCGCGCGCACCGCGGGAGTCCCCGCCTCCTGCCGCAGCGGCGGTGCCACCCGCCACCGCGTACAACGCCGCGTCGAACGTCGCGCCGGGTCAGGCGGTGGAGCCCACCGGACGGCAGGGTGGGCGTGGGCAGGCGGCCGGTGGGCGAGGACGGGCCGCCGGAACGGCTGGCCGCGGTCAGGCGCAGCAGTTCCAGAGTCTCGAGCTGCTCGCTGATCAGGCGGGCCTTGCGCGCCAGGACGATGGCGCCGGCAACGCGAACGAGGCCGGAGGGCAGCTGCTCCTGCCGGCGGGTTTCTCGCCGGATTCGTCCACGGAGTCGGTGACGTCCATCGGCTCGTCCCAGGCGAGCGCTGGATTCTTCGGACCGAACGGGGCAGGCGATTTCGGCGATCGCTTCGGCAACGTGTTCGGCGGCGGCGACGGCGGGATCGTCGGCGGCGCGGGCCAGCAAGGGCCAGGCGGCGGGCGCGGAGGCCCGGGCGGGTTTGGCGGCGGCCCGGGCGGATTCGGCGGCCCATTCGGCGGCCGCGGCGGCCGCGGGAATCAGATCAGGGGCAGCGTGTACCAGAGTTTGGACTCGTCGGTCCTCGACACGGCGCCTTTCGCCCTGAACGGTCAGCCGACGGTCAAGCCCGATTACTTTCAGCAGCGGCTCGGGGCGACGCTCGGCGGTCCGCTCGTGATTCCGCACGTCGTCAACAGCCCGCGCACGTTTTTCTTCATCAACTACACCGGTAATCACTCGCGCAATCCGTACGACGCCTATTCGACCGTGCCGACGCCGGCCGAGCGCGCCGGCGACCTGTCCGCGATCTCCAAGGCGCTAGTCGATCCCGTGACAGGGGCCCCGTTCGCCAACAATCAGATCCCGGCGGCGAGGCTCGATCCGGCCGCGCAGAAGCTGCTGACCCTGTTCCCGTCGCCGAACCAGGACGGCCCGCTCAACTACCACAACGTCACCACCACGACCAGCCAGCTGGACGACATCAACATCCGTCTCGTGAAGACGTTCGGAGCGGTGCCCCAGCGCGGGGGGCGTGGGGGAGGGGGCGGTGGCCTTGGCGGTGGGCGCGGAGGTCCGGGAGCCGGCCGACAGGGTGCGTCGAACCTGAACGTCACGATTCACTACCGGCACTCGGACAACAGCAGTTCCAATCCGCTGCCGGCGCTGGGCGGCCGGTCGACGCTCAGCGCGTGGGATATCCCGGTGGGCTATTCGTTCACAAAGCTGGGGATGACCCAGAACCTGCGCTTCGGGTTCAATCAGCAGCGTACTGAGACCACGAACCTGTACGCGAACAGCCTGAACCTCGCGGCGAACGCCGGTCTGCTCGGCGTGTCCGCCGATCCATTCGACTGGGGGGCGCCGAATCTGTCCTTCGGGGATATCGCGAGCGTTCGGGACACGAACCCATCGACGCGGACCGATCGGACGGTGTCGGCCGGCGACACGATCACGAAGATTCGCGGCAAGCAGACGCTGCGATTCGGCGGCGACTACCGGAGCATTCGCGCCGACAGCCGCACGGACACCAACGCGCGCGGCAGCTTTGTGTTCACCGGTCTCTACACCGGTAACGACTTCGCCGACTTCCTGCTCGGGCTCCCGCAACAGGCGAGCGAGCAGTTCAACCCCAATCCCGTCAGCTTCCGCTCCACCTCCTGGGATCTGTTCCTGCAGGACGACTGGCGAGTCAGAGATACAATCACCGTCAACGCGGGACTGCGTTACGAATACTTCTCGCCCCTGTCGGAGGCGAACAACCATCTCGAGACGCTCGATGCCGCGAGCGGATTCACGGCGGCCGCTCCCGTGGCAGCGGGCGCGATCAGTCCTTACTCCGGCGTATTGCCCGACACCATCGTGCGCCCGTTCCGCGACGGTTTCGCGCCGCGCGTCGGCGTTGCCTGGCGGCCGAAGCAGGGCACCGTGGTGCGCACCGGATACGGCATCAACTACAACTCGAGCGTGTATCAGTACATCGCCCAGCAACTTGCCAATCAGTGTCCGTGCGCGGTTACCAACACCCTGCTCGCGTCGGCCACCACATCCGTCCCGCTTGAAACCGCGCTGCAGAACGTGCAGCCTGGCAGCACGTTGCCCATCTATGGCATCGATCCCAACTATCGCCTCGGCTACGTGCAGATGTGGAATCTCGACGTGCAGCGCGACCTGGCGCGCACGGTGCAGTTCGGCATCGGCTACAACGGCACCAAAGGCTCGAATCTCGACATCCTGCGCGCGCCCAATCGCGGCCCGACCGGCCTGCTGATTCAGGGCGTGCCGCCGTTCATCTGGGAATCGTCGGGCGCCGACTCGATCATGCATTCGTTGACGCTGCGGCTGCGCCGGCGGCTGACCAATGGCCTGGCGATGGGCGGCACCTACATCCTGTCGCGCTCGATCGACGACGCCTCGTCGGTGGCGGGCGGCGGCGGGACCGTTGCCCAGAACGATAAGGACCTGGCGGCGGAGCGCGGGTTGTCGAGCTTCGATCAGCGTCATCGCTTCGCTGGAGATTTCACGATCGAGCTGCCGTTCGGTTCGAACAAGCGCTGGTTCAACAGCGGCGCCGCCGCCGCCGCGCTCGGCAACTGGACGTTGAACGGCAACGCGGCGCTGGCGTCGGGGACGCCGTTTACCGCGCGCGTGCTCGGCAGCATTTCGGACGTCAGCAAAGGCGTCAACGGCACGCTGAGGGCGAACTACAACGGGCAGCCAATCAGCATCAGCGATCCGACCGCCGCGGCGTTCTTCAACACCAGCGCCTTTTCGATTCCCCTGCCCGGGACCTTCGGCAACGCGGGCCGGAACACGATCATCGGCCCGGGGACCTCGTCGATGAATCTCGGCTTGACCAAAAACATCACCTTCGACCAGACCCGGGGCCTGTCGATTCAGTTGCTGGCCACCAACGTGTTCAACACCGTGCAGTTTGCCTCGATCGACACCGTCGTCAACTCGCAGACCTTCGGTCAGGTGACCGCGGTGCGACCGATGCGGCGGATACAGCTGCTGTTCAGGTTCAGGTTCTGATGACGACGAAGAACAAAGCGCAAGGCCAGCAGAGATCGCCGAGAGAACCCGTTGCGGTGCGCTATTTGCGCACTCTGCAGTTTCTTCTGATCGTGATCCTGATCGGGTTCGGCGTCGCGCCGCAGCCGCATGCGCAAGCGCCGCGACAGCCGGCGACGGTCTTCCGTTGAGGGACCGAGCTCGTCCTGGTCAACGTCGTTGTGCGCGACAAGAGCGGATCGGTTGTCCGCGGCCTGACC
>DATASG010000307.1:0-10250 GCA_036269295.1 Vicinamibacterales bacterium
ATCTCTCCATGCTCGCCGGACGGGTCGCCAGATAGCCCGCGTACTGCCGATCCGAATCCGCGCTCTGCAGGCCGCAATCCGGAATCAACTCCGCGTGGACCAGCAGCGGCACGCCGCGCCTCGCCAGGATCGGCAGCGCCAGGCGGAGATCCTGCTCGTTGACCGCCGGGAACTCATCGACGCCAGACGGGACCAGGAAACACTTGAACCCTCGAACGCCGGCGTCGATCAGCGCCTCGATCTCTCGGGCGTTCCCCGGCACGACACCTCCCCAGAACCCGACGTCGACGTGACACTGCGCCCGCGCCGCTTCGACCTTCACGTACAGGGCGCCGACCGTCGTCGTCGCCGGCACGCTGTTGAGAGGCATGTCGATCAGCGTGGTCACGCCGCCGGCAGCGGCGGCGCGCGTGGCGGTGTCGAAGCCTTCCCAGTCGCTGCGCCCCGGCTCGTTGACGTGCACGTGGGTATCGACGATCCCTGGAGAGACCGCCAGGTCTGGCACGTTGAAGATCCTGGCGCCGGTGGGATCCTCGGCGGAGAACTCGAGGATCTGCTCGATCACACCGTCCCGGATGTGCAGCGTCGCCGCCCGCTCGCCTTCCGGAAGAACCATCCGACGGCTACGTACTACGAGCACCTTTGGTGTCCTTATCGTCCTTTGGGTCGCATGTGCCTAATCATGAGCGCGCCGCGCGTTTGAGAAACGAGCCCGCGCCCGCGCGGCCAACGAAGGCACCGTGTTCGATCACCAGGCTGCCGCGCGAGAGCACGGTGTCGGTGGCGCCGGTCACCTGACGCCCCTCGTACGGGTTGTAGTCGCAGTTCATGTGCAGCGTCTTGGCCGCCAGGGTGATGGTGCGGTTCGGATCGAAGATCACGATGTCGGCGTCGGAGCCAGGGGCGATCGTGCCCTTGCGCGGGAACAGCCCGAAGATCTTGGCCGGCGACGTGGACGTCAGCTCGACGAAACGGTTGAGCGAGATGCGCCCTGCCCGGACGCCGCCGTCGTAGACCAGGCTCATGCGCGTCTCGACGCCTGGCGCGCCGTTCGGAATCTTCGAAAAGTCGTTTTCGCCGAGCCGTTTCTCCTTCATGCAGAACGGGCAGTGGTCGGTCGAGATGCACTGCAGATCGTTGAACGCGAGGCCGCGCCACAACTGCGCCTGTTTGGCCTTGTCGCGCAGCGGCGGGCTCATCACGTACTTCGATCCGCCGAAATCGGGCTCTTCATAGTCGGCATCCGAGAGGAAGAGATACTGCGGACATGTTTCGGCGAACGCCGGCAGGCCGCGGTCGCGCGCCTCGGTGACCATCTCGAGCGCCTCGGCCGCCGACAGGTGCACGATGTAGATCGGCACGTCCGCGATTTCCGCGAGCGCGATCGCGCGATGCGTGGCTTCCGCTTCGGCACGGGCCGGCCGCGTCAGCGCGTGGTACTTCGGCGCCGTCTGCCCCTGCGCCAGCGCGCGCTGCACCAGCACGTCGATCACGCCGCCGTTCTCGGCGTGCATGCAGATGGTACCGCCGTTGTTCCCGGTTCGCAGCAGCGCCTTGAAAATGCTCGCGTCGTCCAGCATGAAGACGCCCGGGTAGGCCATGAACAGCTTGAACGAGGTGATGCCCTGTCCCACCAGCGCGTCCATCTCGCGCTCCACCTGATTGCTCAGCTCGGTGATGATCATGTGGAAGCCGTAGTCGACGACCGCCTTGCCCTCGGCCTTCTTCGCCCACGTTTCCCAGGCCGCATGCAGGGTCTGGCCGCGGTACTGAATCGCAAAGTCGACGATCGTCGTCGTGCCGCCGAACGCCGCCGCGCGCGTCCCGGTCTCGAAGTCGTCGGCCGAGGTCGCGCCGCCGAACGGCATGTCCATGTGGGTATGGACGTCGATGCCGCCCGGCAGCACGTACTTCCCGGCGGCGTCGATCACTCTGTCGACGTTGGCGGCCGGGATGTCGAGCGCCGTCCCGATGACGGCAATCCGCTCCCCGTCGATCAACACATCGCCGGTGTACTGATCCACCGCGGTGACGATCGTGCCGTTCTTGATCAGAATCCTGCCCATCCCGTCGCCTCCTGCCCCTGCTGCGCCTCCCGCCCGTCCGGTCCCTCTCGCCCTCCAGGGTCGTCCCGCCGTCCGGCCTAGAACCAGCGGCTGATCGTCACCTTCTTGTCGGTGTAGAACTCAATTCCGTCGCGGCCGTGCGCCTTCAGGTCGCCGAAGAAGCTGTCCTTGGCGCCGCCGAACGGGAAGTAGGCCATCGGCGCGGCGACGCCGATGTTGACGCCGACCATCGACGCGGTCGCGTGCTTCGCGAACTCGCGCGCCGACTTGCCGCTGGAAGTGAAGATCGAGGTCGCATTCGCGTTCGGATGCGCGTGCATCAGCGCGATCGCCTCGTCGAGCGTTTTCACCGGGCTGATGGACGCCACCGGCCCGAAGATCTCTTCACGGCCGATCGCCATCCCGGCCGACACGTTGTCGAACACCGTCGGGCCGACGAAGTAGCCGTGCGGGCGATCCTCGACCCGCGTCGTGCGGCCGTCCACCAGCAGCCGCGCGCCTTCGCTGACCCCCTTCTCGATGTAGCCGAGCACTTTGTCGCGATGCCCGGCGCTGATCACCGGTCCCATCGTCACCCCGGGCATCGTGCCGTCGCCGACTCTTAGCGCCTCGGCCGCCGCGACCATCCGATCGCGCGCCTCGCGGTGCGCGTCGCCCACCGGGATCAGCATGCTGCCGGCAAGGCAGCGCTCGCCGGCACAGCCAAAGAACGACTCGGAGATGATGTCGATCGAGCGGTCGAAATCGGCGTCCGGCATGACCACCACGAAATTCTTCGCGCCGCCCAGCGCCTGCGCACGTTTGCCGCTGTGGGTGGCGCGCTGGTAGACATGTCTGGCGATTGGCGTCGAGCCGACGAACGATACCGCGCGAATGCCCGGGTGATCGCAGATCGCGTTCACTACCTCGCGGCCGCCGTTCACGAGGTTGACCACGCCGGGCGGGAGATCGCATTGTTGCAGCAGATCCACCATCATGCGCTGCGACAGCGGCACCTGCTCCGACGGCTTCAAGATGAAGGTGTTGCCGGTCACGATCGCAAACGGCAGGAACCACATCGGCACCATCGCCGGAAAATTGAACGGTGCGATCGCCGCCACCACGCCTATCGGCTGGCGCACGACATGGCAATCGACCCCCTTCGAGATGTCCTCGAGGCCGAAGCCCTGCATCAGAGACGGCGCGCCGCACCCGACCTCGACGCACTCGATGCCGCGGCGCACGCTGCCGCGCGCCTCGTCCAGGGTCTTGCCGTGCTCGGTCGTCACCGTGCGCGCGAGCTCCTCGAAGTGCTCCTCGCAGCGCGCCTTGAACTTGTAGAGGTATTGTGCACGGGCGTTCACCGGCGTGTCGCGCCAGGCGGGGAACGCCTGCGCGGCCGCCCGCACCGCCGCGTCGACATCGCCTGCGGTGGAGAGCGGCGTGCGGCCGATGATGTCGCCGACGGCGGGATTGTGGACGTCGAAAAAGTCGACGGTCTGAGCCTTCACCCAGCGGCCGCCGATGAAGTTGTCGAGCGTTCGTACCTCAGGGCGTTCCGCAACCGTCATCGCGACTCCTTCGCAAAGGAGCCATTATATTGGCGGTGACCTGAAAGCGTCGCCCAGGCCATGGTGACAGACCGTCAGGTCAACAGCACAGGCTTGGCCTCGCGGGCCCAGCCCTCTTCCCACGTGGGGCGCGCCAGCTTGCGGGCGCCGTTGCGAAGGCGTTCGAGCGCCTTCTGATCCGCCGGGAACGTCTCGAACAGCTCGAACAGGATGTCGGCGAGCTGACGGCCGTTCGAGAACAGCAGCCCGTTGTCACCATGCCGGACGCGCTCGGCGAGACACGCACCGTAGTCGAGCGCGCAGACCGGCACGCCGGCGCCGAACAGGTCGGCGATCTTCATCGGGATGTCGAGGCCGGACGACGACCGGTGCAGGCACAACCCCAGGTCGGCGCTGCCGACGACGCGCGGGTAGTCGTCCGGCTCGAGGAAGCGCGCGCGGAGCTGAAGCCGGCGCGCCGGCAGCCCTGCGAAGCGCCGCTCGAATTCGGCGCGGCGGGCGCCGTCGCCGGTGACCAGGATCACGAGCTCCGGAAACCGGCGCGAGCTGTTGCCCGCTTCCCAGCCGCGGATCCGCTCCTCCAGTCGCATCACCGCTTCGATCACGACGTCGAAATCCTCGTCCTCGGTCCAGCTGGTGGGACAGACGATGAAGCCGACCGTGTTCGCACGGATGCCGAGACGCGCGAACAGCGCCTGGCGAAAGCGCTCGCGCTCGCCGCGGTCGATCGGCGTGAAGGTGGAGGCCGGCCGGTCGTAGAGGACGGTGGCGTGCTTCACCGCGAAGCGGCTTTCCAGAAACGCCGCCAGGCCGCGCGACACGCACAAGTTCGCATCCACTCGCCGCGCGTCGCGCCGCTCGAGCCAGCGCGCCAGCCGCACCGCCGGATGCCATTGCCCGAGCCGCAGCTGGAGCAGCGTGTAGCCGAGGTTGTGCCAGTCGATGACGAACCGCACGCCGCGGCGGCGAAGCGAGAACCAGGTGACCGCAAGCGTCGGAAAAGCCGGGGGATTCTGCACGATCACGAGAGCCGGCGGCTGCAGCCTGCCCAGCGTCCGCCAGAGACGAAAGCTGATCCGCATCGCGTCGAACAGGCCGGCGACCGCGTAGGTGGATCCGGTCAGCCCACCGCGGATGCGCAGCCGCGGCGTCGCGATCCGGTGAACGGTGATGCGCCGCTCGTCGGTAATCTCGTGCGGCAGCGGCGTGCCCTCGAGGCCCACCAGATCGACCTCCACGCCGTTGGCCGCCAGCGCGTGGGCGTGGTAGCGCATCCGGGCGCTGCGTCCCAGATCTCCGAGACAGACGACGGCGGCTCTCATCCCGGAGAAAATTCTATCCGCGATGGGTCTCGGTCCAAAACCGCGCCAGCAGGTTCGACGCGATGCGCCGGCGATACTCGGCCGTCGATCGAATGTCATCGATTGGCGCGATCTCCTCCTCGAGGATGCGCTGCGCCTCCTCGATCGACGCGCCGCCGGCGAGCGCCTGCTCGGTTCGCGTGGCGCGGATGACGGTCGGGGCGACGCTGCCGAGGGCAAAGCGCGGCGTGTCGTTCGCCACACCCGCGACCACGATCTTCGAGATCGCCTGCGCGGCGCGGGTGCCGACCTTGCGGAACCACTGCCGGCCCCGGATCGCGGGGATCTCGAAGCCGACGATCAGTTCGTCCGGACGCCGGACCGACTGACGATAGCCGGTGTACAACCTGGTGAAGGGCACGCGCCGGGTGTCGGCCGCGTTCCTCAGCACGACGATGGCCTCGGCAGCAGCGAGGACCGGCAGCGTGTCGCCCGCCGGCGAGGCGTTGGCGACATTGCCGCCGAGCGTTCCGCGATTCTGAATCTGGATGCCACCCACTTCGCGAGCCGCGGCGGCAAGCATCGGCAGCCGCCGGCGTACCAGCGGCGACCGGATCAGATCGGTGTAGGTCGCCAGCGCGCCGATGCGCAGCACGTCGCCTCGCTCCTCGATCGCACGAAGTCCACCAAGGGGCCAGAGATTGAGAAACCGCGTGTCCGCGAGCGTGCCGAAGTTGAGCGAGACATAGAGGTCCGTGCACCCCGCCATCGGCACCAGCGGACCTTCATCGCGCAGCATTTTCAACGCCTCGGCCAGCGACCGCGGCTGCAGCAGTGAGCGGTTCAAAAGGGATCCACGCATTAGAAGAAACCGCAGAGGGCGCAAAGCACGCGGAGGCCAACATGCCGGCACAACGGTTGAGCCGCTTCGCTTCTGGATGCATGACGGTTTGCGAAGCCAACCGATGCCCTATTGCTCGTCGTGAGGATTCGGGCGCGTTCCACGAGACGCAGGCTGCGCGGTTCGTTGTCGGACGCAGATGTTGTGTGCGTCACCCTCGGCGCCCTTTGCGTTTACCGCGGTTTTTTCCTTGCGTTGCGGCCGCAATCGACCGATAAATCGCCGCGTAGCCGGTGCAGCGGCACAGGTTGCCCGCGAGGCCGGTTTTCATCCGCTCGAGCGTTGGGTTCTTGCCGAGCGCCACCGCCGCCATGATCATGCCGGGCGTGCAGATGCCACACTGCGCTCCCCCGTGCTCGACGAACGCCTGCTGCAGCGGGTGACGGCCGCGCAGCCCCTCGATCGTCACCACTCGCATCCCTTCGACATGCGCGACCGGCACCAGACACGAATTCACCGGCTCGCCCTCCACCAGCACCGTGCAGGCGCCGCACTCCCCTTCGCCGCAGCCTTCTTTGGTGCCCGTGAGCCCGCGCTCTTCGCGCAGAACGTCGAGGAGCCGTCTCATGGCGTGCGCACGAACCTTCGTCCGCCGCCCATTCAACACAAACGACACGGACGACAGAGGGGTCAAGATCGTGCCGATCCCTTCCTTTGTGTCCTTTGTTTCCTCTGTGTGCTCTGCTTCACCGCCGCCCTCATGATCCGCTCCGGCGTGGCCGGTATCTCCCGCAAGTCGAAGCCGGCATGGCGCAGCGCATTGATCACGGCAGGCGCCGGTCCGTCGATCGGCATCTCCCCCACGCCCTTGGCACCGAACGGCCCGTGCTGGTACGGATTTTCCAGCATCACCACCTTCATCGCCGGCGAATCGAGCGTGGTCGGGATGATGTAGTTGGTGAGCGAGGCGTTGGCCATGCGGCCGTCGCGCATCACGACCTCCTCGAGCAGCGCGTAACCGAGCCCCTGCGCGCTGCCCCCTTCAATCTGGCCGGTCGCCAGCATCGGGTGGATCGCCTTGCCGATCTCATGCACCGTCAGAAACGAGATCGGCCGAACCTCCCACGTGTCACGATCGACCTCGAGCTCCACGACGTCGCAGCCCCAGCCGTAGCTGCCGTAGGCATCGCCCTGATAGCTGTGGTCGTCCCACGACATCTCGCCGGGCCGCTCGTACTCCTTCGTGATGACCAACGGGCCATGCTTCTCGAGATACTCGCGCGGCGTGAGACGGCCGAGCCGCGCCTTCATCTCCTCGGCGCACCGCTGCAGGATGCGGCCGACCACCATGCAGGTGCGCGACGCGACCGTCGGCCCGCTGTCGGGCACGACCGCCGTGTCGGCGGCGTTGACGTCGATGCAGTCGTACGGCAGGCCGAGTGTATCCGCCACAATCTGGGCGTGCATCGTCCGCGTGCCCTGGCCGATCTCGGTGCTTCCGGCCAGGATTCGCGCACCACGATCGGTCAGCGCGAGCGCCGCCTTCGACGCCAGCCTGACCTCCCCGCCACCCGTGAACCCGGAGCCGTGGAAGAACAGCGACAGGCCAAGGCCGCGACTGGTGTGTGGTCCGGCGGCCTGGTCTCGCTGGCGCCGTGAAGGGGTCTGCGCGGACCGGCGGTTGGCAGACGCCAGCGCCCGCCGCCGCCGCTTGAAATCGGTGCGTTTCACCGCCTCGCGAAGAACCTGCAGCGCGCTGCAGTCTTTCCCGAGGCGCTGGCCGGTGGCGGTGGTATCGCCCGGGCGCAGCGCGTTGATCTCACGCACCCGCACCGGATCGAGCCGCAATGCCGTCGCGACGCGGTCCATCTGGACTTCTGCCGCAAACTGCGTCTGCGGCGCGCCGAAGCCGCGGAAGGCGCCGTTGGGAGGCGTGTTGGTCATGCTCGCGCGGCCGCGAATGCGTACGTGATCGCAGCGATACGGACCGCTCGCATGGATCACGCCGCGCGACAGCACTACCGCGCTCAGGGTCGCGTAGGCGCCGCCGTCGAGGACAGCGTCAATCTCGATCGCGGTCAACCTGCCGTCGCGGGTGACGCCGGTCTTGTGACGGATGGTGGCCGGGTGCCGCTTGGTCGTGGCAACCATGTCCTCGACGCGGTCGTAGATCAGCTTCACCGGCCGGCCGGACTTCCTGGCGAGCAGCGCCGCATGCCCGGCGATCATCGACGGGTACTCTTCTTTGCCGCCGAACCCACCGCCGGTCTCGGTCTGCACCACGCGGACTTTGTCGCCCGGTAATCCCAACAGTACGGTCAGCGCACGGTGCACGTAGTACGGGCACTGCATCGAGCCGTACACGGTGATGCCGTCGCGATCGTCCGGCACGCCGTTGCCCGGAACGGCGATGACGCCGTTGGTCTCGATGTAGAGCTGTTCCTGATGTCCCATCCGGTACTCGCCCTCGACAATCACGTCGGCGAGGGCGAATCCGTCCGCGACATTCCCCTTCTCGATCTCGATCTTCTTGAACACCGTTTGTGAGGCTTCGTAGTCGTACTGCGGCGTGGTCTCGCGGTAGTCGATCTGCACCTCCGCCGCCCGCAGCGTCTCGCGATCTTCGTGAGCCAGCAGCACAATCGGTTCTGCGAAATGGCGAATCGAGCGCTCGGCGAGGCACGGCTGGTCGTCCTCGATCAGCGCGACGATGTTGCGGCCGGGGACATCCTTGAAGTCCACGATCGTGAAGCCGGCGGTGTCGAAATTGAAACGGATCGCCGCAATGTCGCCGGCAGCGATGGTCGAGCGGATGGTGCGCGCGTGCAGGAGGTCGGGGAACGAGAGATCGTCGATGTAGTTCGCGGCGCCGCTGACTTTGGATGCGCCCTCCTTACGGAGGACGTTGCGGCCGACCGCTGTCGTCGCCCGAGGCATCGCGCCGATTATACGCAACGGGGTCGGGAGTCGTTTTTCAGGCCGGGGGCGACGAAAACGACTCCCGACCCCGTTTTCGTCCGATCATGGCCGCCACCCCGGCTTCGTCGGTCGCCATCGGCTTGCCATCCATGTAGGCGGCAAGAATCGCGGGATGGATGTAGCACTTCCGGCAGACCGACTTGGTGTTGCCAAGCCGTTTGGCGACGCCCGAGATCGCCTGCGTCACATTGCGCTTCGCTTCCGTCGGCGACTTGAACCGGGCCAGACGTGCCAGCGCCTGCGCCGCCAACACCGTGCCGGCCCACGTACGGAACTCCTTGGCGGTGAAGTCGTCGCCGCTGATGTGCCGCAGGTACGCGTTCACGTCGTCCGAGCAGATTGTCTGACGCGCGCCCTGGTCGTCGACGTATTGGAACAGCTCGTACCCGGGCAAATCCCGGCACGCCTTGACGATCTTCGCCAGCCGGGCGTCGTGGAGATCGACCAGGTGTGCGACGCCGCTCTTGCCGCGAAACTCGAAGCGCACGTCCGCGCCCCGAATCTTCGCATGCCGGTCGCGCATCGTCGTCAACCCGACGGAGCCGTTGGCGCGCGCGTACTCCTCGTTGCCGATGCGAATCAGCGTCTTCTCGAGCAGCTGAACCGCGGCGGCGAGCACTTTCACGCGCGGGAGCCCCCGCCGGCGCACGTCGGCGGCGGTGCGCCGCCGGATACGCCGCAGCGCCTGCGCGAAGGCCGGCAGCCGAGCGTACTTCGCCTCCTCGCGCATCTGGCGGAAACGCGAGTGATAGCGGTATTGCTTGCGACCGCGGGCATCCCGTCCGGTCGCCTGAAGGTGACCCCTGGGATTCGGGCATATCCACACGTCGGTCCACGCCGGGGGGATGACGAGCCCGTTGATCCGTGCCAGCTCGGCCGGAGCGGACACCGGGCGCCCGTTGGGCCGAACATAGCGAACGCGCGGCGGGGAGCCGACACGGCGGATGCCGGGTGTCCGTGCGTCGCTGATGTAGCGCAAGCCCGCGGTCTTCGCGATCGTTCGTCTCTCCATCCGCCTCGGGTGTGAGCAAGAATGACGCCGTGCGTCATCATCGCCCGCTCACGCGTGTCGACCACCACCACAGGCCATCGGCGACGGTGCGCGGCAGGCGCTGACCCAGCTGCCGCGCCCGGCTGCTGCGCTTGAGGGCGGCGGTCACCGACGGTGATGCGATTGCTCGTTCGCCACGCCGAAAGGATCGCTGCGCGCATTGCGGAATAGCCGGTTGCGTCCCACTTGGTGTGTTTCGCGTGTCTCGTGTGTTTCGGGTCTTTCGCGAGTTTCACCCTTCGCGTGGCTCGTGGCTTCTGCGTGTCTCGTGGGTTTCGCAATGCCTCTTCTTTGCGCTCTCGGCGCTTTCCGCGGTTTTCTCCGATCACCACGCGGTCATCGAATCCTCGAACAGCGCGCTCAGCTCGTCGTGTCCCGCCGGACGCGGCGACAGCTTCGTCACCCGATGCTGCGGCAGCGTGCCTTCCACCAGAGCCGGAATGTCGGAAGACGAATAGCCGA
>DATASG010000308.1:0-15100 GCA_036269295.1 Vicinamibacterales bacterium
CTGAAGATCCTCGAGAGCCATGCCGATCAACAGTTCGATCGGTGGGCGCCGCCCACGCTGACCCGCGACACCCTCGATGGGTTGAAGGCCCGGCTGGGCACGGGCAAGTAGAGCAAGCAGAGGCGGTCGTCAACCCGGCCCGCAGCAATCGTACGATCAATGCACGCCACGCGACATTTGCAGCGTCGCGGGATCGGCGCCCAGCCTGCGAATGGCGGCCTCCCACAGGCGATCGGCCGGCGTGTTGAAAATCAAATCGCGATCGATGTCGCTCATCAGCCACGACGACTCTTCGAGCTCCGCCTCCAGCTGCCCGGGCCCCCAGCCGGAGTAGCCGACGATCAGCCGCGTCTGCGACGGCGGGTTCGGTTGGAGCAGGCGCCGCAGCAGATCCGGGTTGGTCGACAGGTACAGGCCGTCGGCGATCTTCATGCCGCGCAGCTCCTCCGCCTCGTCCGGCTCCTCGCCGACCAGCACCCAGCTGCGATGCGGTTCAACGGGCCCGCCGACCCAGACCTGCAGCTCGCGGTCGGTCGACACCGGCGGATCGAGATTCACGGTCACCCGTCCGGTCGTCACCAGCGGACGGTTGACGACGAGGCCGAAGGCCCCTTCCTCGCTGTGTTTGCAGAGCAGAACGACGGTGCGGTTGAAGTTAGGATCGATCAGCTGCGGCATGGACAGCAGAAAGGACGGCGCGAGCGACGACGACGAAGCCATCACCTATGATGATAGCGCGCGCGCGGCCGCGCGCAAGTCGTCGGTAAACTGTTTCATCTCACGGCGCCTCGCCTCCTCGTCCGGCGCTCGAAGGATCGAGGACGGGTGAACTGTCGCCATCACGCGCGGCGCGAGCGGCGACGCCACGAAGGCGCCGCGCTGCATTGTCACTTTGAAGGCCGGCCCCAGCAGGGCCTGCGCTGCGGTCGCGCCGAGGCAGACGATGACCTTCGGCTTGACCAGCGCGATCTCGCTGTCGAGCCAAGGGCGGCAGGCACCGATCTCGCCTGCCCGCGGTTTCTTGTGAATGCGGCGCTTGCCGCGCGGCTCGAACTTGAAATGCTTCACGACGTTGGTGAGATAGACGGTGGCACGATCGATGCCGGCGTCTTCCAGCGCGCGATCGAGCAGCCTGCCTGCGGGACCGACGAACGGATGACCGCTCAGGTCCTCGGCGTCCCCCGGCTGCTCGCCGATCAGCATCAGCGCCGCTCTGGCCGGGCCTTCGCCGAATACCGTCTGCGTCGCGTGCTTGTAGAGGTCGCAGGCGCGGCAGCCCCTGGCCTCGTCACGAAGGCGCGTCAGCGAGATCTTCGCCGGCCGTTTCTCTGCCATTGTCCAGCGCGACGGCCAGATTCCGCCGCAAACCCCGTACCCCGGCGCGTCGCATCGGGCTCCCGCGAAGCGCGGCCGTGAAGTCGTCGTCGGTCCGCCGCGCCAACGTCAGCAGGTCGACGCGATCCCAGGCGGCGCGCGGCTGCCAGGCGGGATCGACGGAGCGCGCCGCCGTCGCGTTCCACGGGCAGACCTCCTGGCAGATGTCGCAGCCGTAGACATGCGAACCGACTCCGCGACGATGCTCCTTGGGGATGTCGCTCTTCAGCTCGATCGTCAGATACGAGATGCACCGCGTCGCGTCGAGCACGCCGGGCGCGACGATCGCCTGCGTCGGGCAAGCTTCGATGCACAGCGTGCAGGCGCCGCACTGGTCGAGCGACGGCGGGTCGACGTCGAGCGGCAGGCTGCAGATGAGCGCGGACAGGAAAATCCACGATCCGATCCGTGGGTTGATGACGCAGCTGTTCTTGCCGATCCAGCCGATGCCGGCGTGCTGCGCGTAGACCCGTTCCTGCACCGGCCCGGTGTCGACATAGGCACGGGCCTCGAACGGCGTCGACGACTGCTCGCGCATCCAGGCAAGCAGCGCCTCCATGCGGCCGCCGATCACCTCGTGGTAGTCGTCGCCCCACGCGTAACGCGCGATCCCGGCGCGGCGGCGATCGGCGATCTCGGTCGAGTAGGGCCGATCGGTGTTGTAGAGCGTGCCGGTCACGATCACGGTTTGCGCGGAGGGGATGACGCAGCGGACGTCGGCGCGTTTCCGGGCGGAACGATGCAGGTAGGTCATGGTGCCGCCGTAGCCGCGGTCGAGCCATTCGCGAAGGAACTGCAGCTCGGGCAGGTCGGCGGCGGGGGCGATGCCGCACAGATCGAAACCGATCTCGCTGGCTTTGGCCTTGATCGCGGATGATGTCACGCCTGATGGCTCGCCCAGCCACCCAAAGTTAATTCTTCCCAACCAGCTGGCGCAGCACGTAGGGCAGGATGCCGCCGTGGCGGAAGGCGACGAGCTCCTCTGGCGTGTCGATGCGCGCGATCGCCTGAAACTCGATGATCTTGTCGGCTTCGCCGACGGCACGAACGCTGATCAGGCCGCCCGGCTTCAGGCCTTGCGCGATGCCGGTCAGCGCGTAGCGCTCCTTGCCCGTCAGCCCGAGCGACGCGGCGTTGACGCCGGCCTGGAACTGCAGCGGCAGCACGCCCATGTTCACGAGGTTGCTGCGGTGGATGCGCTCGAAGCTTTCGGCGACGACCGCCTGCACGCCCAGCAGCAGCGTGCCCTTTGCCGCCCAATCGCGAGACGATCCCGAGCCGTACTCCTTGCCGGCGATGACGAGCAGCGCCGTGCCCTCGGCCTTGTATTGCATCGCCGCGTCGTAAATCGTCATCACCTCGCCGTCGGGCTGATGGGTCGTCCAGCCGCCTTCGGTGCCCGGGGCGATCTGGTTGCGGAGCCGGACGTTCGCGAAGGTGCCGCGCATCATCACCTCGTGGTTGCCGCGGCGGGCGCCGTAGGAATTGAAGTCGGTCGGCTGGACGCCGTGCGCCATCAGGTACTTGCCGGCCGGGCTGTCCTTCTTGATCGAGCCGGCCGGTGAGATGTGATCCGTCGTGATGCTGTCGCCGAGCAGGGCGAGGACGCGCGCGCCGGCGATGTCACGCACCGGCGTGGTGTCCATGGTGATCGACTCGAAGAACGGCGGGTTCCGGATGTAGGTGGAGTCGGGCTCCCACGCGAAGCGATCGCCGCCAGGGATGCTCAGCTTCTTCCATCGCTCGTCGCCGCCGAAGACATCGGCGTACTGCTCGCGGAACATGCTCGAGGTCACGGAGGTGAGCATCGTCTCCTGAATCTCGCGCTCGGTCGGCCAGAGCTCGCGCAGATACACCGGCACCCCCTTCTTGTCGACGCCGATCGGCTCGGTGGTCAGATCGATCGTCATCTTGCCCGCGAGTGCGTAGGCGACGACCAGCGGCGGTGAGGCAAGGTAGTTGGCGCGCACCTGCTGCTGGATGCGCCCTTCGAAGTTACGGTTGCCACTCAACACCGACGCGACCACGAGGTTGCGCGCCTCCACCTCCGCCGACACATCTTCGGGCAGCGGACCGCTGTTGCCGATGCAGGTGGTGCAGCCGTAGCCGACGAGGTTGAACCCGAGCGCATCGAGGTAGAGGTCGAGGCCGGACTTCTTGAGATACTCGGTGACCACCTTCGAGCCTGGCGCGAGGCTGGTCTTGACCCACGGCTTCCGGTGCAGCCCGCGCTCGAACGCCTTCTTCGCGACCAGACCGGCCGCGATCATCACGCTCGGGTTGGAGGTGTTGGTGCAGCTCGTGATCGCGGCAATGACCACCGCGCCGTGCTCGAGCGCCGTGATCACCGCCGGCGCGGCCACCGCCGCCGACGCGCCGCCGGAGGTCGCCGACACGTGCGACGACCCACCCGCCTCGGCGCCTTTCTTCGAGGAGGAGGCCATCATGCCGCTGAGGCCCGCCTGGAAGCCGCTTTTCGCCTGCTTCAGCGACACCCGATCTTGCGGGCGCTTGGGTCCGGCGAGGCACGGCTCCACCGTCGCCAGATCGAGCTCGACGCATTCGGTGTAGATCGGCTCGGGATCGCCGCTGTGCCGGAACATTCCCTGCGCCTTGGCGTAGGCCTCGACCAGGGCGACCTGTTCGGGCTCGCGGCCGGTGAGCCTCAGGTAGTCGAGCGTCATCTCGTCGATCGGGAAGATCGCGATCGTGGCTCCGTACTCGGGGCACATATTGCCGAGCGTGGCGCGGTCGGCGATGGTCAGGTGCTCGAGGCCGGGGCCGAAGAACTCGACG
The DNA here is from genome assembly GCA_036269295.1 of Vicinamibacterales bacterium. Classification (GTDB taxonomy): domain Bacteria; phylum Acidobacteriota; class Vicinamibacteria; order Vicinamibacterales; family CAVVIG01; genus CAVQFC01. The sequence continues at coordinate 4,171 of DATASG010000308.1, forward strand.
AACTTGCCGACGACGCCGTGCTTGCGCAGCTTCTCTGTGATGGTCAGGACGAGGTCGGTCGCGGTCGCGCCCTCGAGCATGGTGCCGGTGAGGCGGAAGCCCAGCACCTGCGGAATCAGCATCGAGATCGGCTGGCCGAGCATCGCAGCTTCCGCCTCGATGCCGCCGACGCCCCACCCCATCACCCCAAGCCCGTTCACCATCGTCGTATGCGAGTCGGTGCCGACGAGCGTGTCGGGGAAACAGAGTTGGCCGCCGGGCGAGTCGACCGCCATGATCACGCGTGCCAGGTACTCGAGGTTGACCTGGTGGACGATGCCGGTGTCGGGCGGGACGACGCGGAAATTGTGGAAGGCGTCCTGTCCCCACCGCAGGAACGCGTAACGCTCCTTGTTTCGCGAGAACTCGAGCTCGGCGTTCAACTGGAACGCGTTCGCCTGTCCGAAATAGTCGACCTGCACCGAGTGATCGATGACCAGCTCCACGGGCTGCAGCGGATTCACCTTGTTGGGGTCACCGCCAAGGCGGGCGATGCCGTCGCGCATAGCCGCGAGATCGACGACCGCCGGCACACCGGTGAAGTCCTGGAGCAGCACGCGCGCCGGCGCGAACGAAATCTCCTTCTGGGCGGGACTCTTCACGTCCCATCGCGCCAACGCTTCGACGTCGGCCGCCTTGACGAACCGGCCGTCCTCATGGCGCAGCAGGTTCTCGAGCAGGATCTTGAGCGAAAACGGCAGCCGAGCGATTTCGGGAAAGCCCGCGCGCTGCAGCGCCGGCAGGCTGAACATCTGGTAGGTGCGGCCGCCGACCGCGAAGGCGGTGCGGGTGCCGAAGCTGTTCACGGTCGACATCAAGTGGTCCTCGGAGCCCGCCTGAGCCCCGGGGGCGTTGGCGTGGCAGGAAGTGACGCGAATGCTCAGGAAAACCACATTGTACCCCGCCCGGCGAGGCCACCGACGTGACACCAGAAGCGTGCGAGATCGGCACAATTTTGAGATCACCGGCACCCGTTCATGGCCAAACAAGGCTCTTATGAGATGTTTCCTGTGCTCAGATGACACGGTACTGATATCATCATCTTCGCGGAGGGCCACGGACGATGACTTTGGCAGATGTCAGAAGCAAAACGGACAGGATTCGGGAGTATCCGGCGATTCCCTTCCTGCTGGTCGCGGCGGTCAGCCTGTTGGGCGCGTTCTTCCGTCCGGCGCCGCAGGCGGTCACCGGCGGTCCGATAAACGCCGGCGACACGGCGTGGATGCTCACCGCGACGGGCCTCGTGCTGCTGATGACGCCTGGCCTCTCGTTTTTCTATGGCGGCATGGTCCGCGCGAAGAACGTCGTCTCCACGATGCTGCAGAGCTTCGTCGCGATGGGCGTGATCAGCCTGCTGTGGATTCTGGTCGGCTTCAGCCTGGCGTTCGGCACCAGCGTGCACGGCCTGATCGGCGACCCGCGGACGTTCTTCATGTTCACGCGCGTCGGCGCCCTGACCCATCCGGATCTGGCGCCGACGATCCCGCTGGTCGTGTTCGCGCTCTTCCAGCTCAAGTTCGCGATCATCACGCCGGCCCTGATCACGGGCTCGTTTGCCGAGCGCGTCCGCTTCTCGAGCTACCTGCTGTTCATGTGCCTGTTCAGCATCTTCGTCTACTCGCCGCTGGCGCACTGGACGTGGCATCCGGACGGCTTCCTGCACAAGCTGGGCGTGCTCGACTTCGCCGGCGGCACGGTCGTGCACATGTCGGCCGGCTTCGCCGCCCTGGCGGGCGCGATGGTGCTGGGGCGCCGCACCACGCACAAGAACGGTGAGCCGACGACGCCGGCCAACATCCCGTTCGTGATTCTCGGCACCGGCATGTTGTGGTTCGGCTGGTTCGGCTTCAACGCCGGTTCGGCGCTATCGGCGTCCGGCCAGGCGGCGATGGCCTTCGCCACGACCAACACCGCGTCTGCCTCGGCGGCGCTGGCCTGGATCTTCTTCGACCGGATGCGCGGTCAGAAGCCGTCGGCGCTCGGCGCCTGCGTCGGCGCGGTCGTCGGCCTGGTCGCGATCACGCCAGCGGCGGGCTACGTCGGAATCGGCGAGGCGATCTTCATCGGCACGGTCGCCAGCGTGGTATCGAACCTGATGGTGCATTGGAAAAACGCATCGACCATCGACGACACGCTGGACGTCTTCCCGTGCCATGGCGTCGGCGGCATGGTCGGCATGCTGATGACCGGCATCTTCGCCAAGGACGTCGGCCTGACGTCGGGGCATGCGGCCACGTTTCTGGTGCACTGCGGGGCGCTGATCTTCGTCGCCGCGTTTTCGTTCGGCGGCTCGTGGATCCTCTACAAGTTCACCGACTTCATCATCCCGCTGCGGGTGTCCGAGGAGCAGGAAGCGATCGGGCTCGATCTCAGCCAGCACGGCGAGGTGATGCAGGGCGAGATGACCGTCCCGGCGCCGCCGCAGATATTCGCCAAGACGGCTTAGGAAGACACTCTTCGACCAAGCCAGGCAGTACAGCCCAGGCGTCACAGCCCTCTGAAAGACGGAGCAATGTCTCAGATCTGGACGGCTGATGAGATCCGCCGCGTCGGCTATCGCGTCGTCGATCTGATTGCCGGCCATCTCACCGCGCTTCCCGGCGAGCCGGTGTTCCGGCCGGTGCCGCCAGAGCTGGCGCAGAGATTCCTCTCGACGCCGGCGCCGCAGGAGCCGGTTTCACCCGACGATATCCTTCACGCTTTTCAGCAGACCATCGAGCCCTATCCGTTCGGCAACGGCCATCCGCGCTTCTGGGGCTGGGTGAATTCACCGCCGGCGGTGATGGGCGTGTTCGCGGAGGCGCTCGCTGCGGCGATGAACCCGAGCTGCGCGGGCGGGAACCACGCCGCCATTTACCTGGAGCGCCAGGTGACCGGCTGGTTTCGCGACCTGCTCGGCTTCCCCGCCACGTCGATGGGACTGCTGGTCAGCGGTGGCTCGATGGCGACGATGACCGCGCTTGCCGTCGCACGACACGTCAAGAGCGGCGTCGACGCGCGCGTCAACGGCCTGCGTGACGCGCCGGCGCCGTTCTCGTTCTACATGTCGTCCGAGGCCCACAGCTGCGCCCGCAAGGCGATCGAGCTGCTCGGGTTCGGGAGCGCATCGGTGCGCACGATTGCGACCGGCGTCGATTACCGGATCGACGTCGATGCGCTCGAGGCCGCCATCGCCGACGACCGCGCGCGCGGCGTACGACCGATCGCGGTGATCGCCACCGGCGGCTCGACCAATACCGGCGCGATCGACGATCTCCACTCGATCGCCGGCGTCTGCCGGCGGCACGACGTCTGGATGCACGTCGACGCGGCCTATGGCGGTCCGGCCATCCTCTCTACGAGGTACGCCGGCGAGCTGCGGGTGGTGGCTGAGGCCGACAGCGTGGCGCTGGATCCGCACAAGTGGCTGTTCGTCCCCGTCGAGGCCGGCCTGGTCATCGTGCGCGATGCCGAGGCGATGCGCTCCACGTTCAGCCTGGTGCCGCCGTACATCCGGCAGTCGGGCAGCGCCGGTGAAGTCTACGGGCTGCCGTGGTTCAGCGAGTACGGCTTTCAGCAGACGCGCGGGTTCCGGGCGTTGAAAGTCTGGATGACGCTGCAGCAGTTCGGGCTCGAGGGCTACAGAGAGGTGATCGAGGACAACCTGGCGCTGGCCGCCTACCTTGCCGATCGCGTGCGCGAAGCGCCGGATTTCGAGCTCGCGGCGCCGCCGAGCCTGAGCGTGGTCTGCTTCCGGTTCGTCGGCAACCGGGACCGTGACGATGAGGCGATCGCGGCGCTCAACCGCGTCCTGCTGGAACGACTCCAGCTTGGCGGCGACGCGTTTCTGACCAGCACCGAGCTGCGCGGCCGCTACGTCCTGCGCGCCTGCGTCGTCAATTATCGGAGCCGCCGCGAGGACATCGATCGGATGCTGGCTGCGGTCCGCGCAATAGGCAGGGACTTTCTCGAATCTAAGGATTTGAGAATCTGAGGATTTGAGGATTTGAGGATCTGAGGATATATCTGACGAAGTAAGAGCGCGCAACGCGCGGGCGCAGGCCTTGAACCCTTAGATTCTTAGATCCTCAAGTCCTCAGATCCTCAAATCACCAGCGGTCCTCAAGTCCTCAGATCCTCAAATCACCAGCGGTCTCGGAACGCATCGCGCAGGGCGCGGCGGGTTTCGCGCATCGCCTGTCGGACGGCGTCGCGGTATTCGTGGAAGTACCGCTCGTGGTGGCCCCAATATGAGTCGCGGTCCCGCCACCGCAGCTCGCTGCGCAGCCGCATGCGCTCGCGCACGGCTTCGGCCCTGGCGAGAATCCGCTCGCGCGCCGCTTCGCGCATCTCGCTCCGGAACTCCGCGCGCTCGCGCAGCCGTTCGAACCGGCCGTCCTGGCTGGCCAGGACGATGGCCGGCGCCAGCCACAGCGTGATCAGCGCCAGCGACACGACGATGGTCTTGTTCATAGATCCTCGTGCCCGTTAGACGGATGACCTCACCGGTTGGTTGCCTGTGGCACAGAGCAGGCAAAGGACACGGAGGGCGACGGGCGTCTATCTGTGCTCAGCCGCGCTTGGCCTTCAGGGCCGCCAGGAATTCGATTGGCGTCTCGACGCGCATGCCGTGTCTGAGGGCCGCCATGAAGTGGCGGCGGTTGTCGGTGACCACCACGCCCGCTCCAGCAGCCTTGGCGACCTCGGCGATGTGGGCATCGTAGATGCGCCCGCCGGACGTCCCGTCCCGCTCCGCCGCCTTCAACATCGGAAGCCGATCGGCCGCCGGCAGGTCGTGCACAATCATCCGGCCGAAGATCTCGTCTTGGAGCAGCCGCACGGCGTCGGCCGCGGTCAGTCTGAACTCCGCGGGCAGGCGTGTGGAGACGGAGAAGAACTCGAGGCAGCAGTGCCATGCGGTCCCGGCGCTGGTCACCTGCTTCTCGGCGACGGCGTGCATCAGCGACTGGGCGGGGGCGCTCTGCGGCCCGAAATCCACGAGCCCGGCCAAGAGCACGCTGGTGTCGAGAAAGACGCTCAGGGCCATCGGTTGCGCTCTTCCTCGATCAGCGCCGCGACGTCGACCACGGGCCGGGTCTGGGAATGCGCGGTCGGTCGCGCGACGAGACGGCGGCCCACCCTCACCAGGCGCGGCCCGGCCGCGACGCGCTCGAGGCGGACGCCAGAATCCTCGACGGTCACCTCGAGCTCGTCCCCGGCGGAGAGGCCGGCGCGCTCCCGGATCGCCGCTGGAATCACCACGCGGCCTGCCCTGTCGATGGATGTTTTCATGGCATCAGTCTACCATTCTGGTGGGGGCTGGGGGCTGGCCTTTACTGGACCCGCGCCAGGAAGTCGCGGACGATGACGGGGACGTCGCGGTGTTCGACGTCGGCGGCGTAGTTCATGGCGCGCATGTCGGCGGCGGACACCCGCCCTGAGAGCCGCTCGAGCGCCGTGCGCACGCGCGGATAGCGCAGCAGCACGCCGGCGCGGGCGACCGCGGCCGCGTCGTAGGGCGGGAAATAGTGGCGGTTGTCCTCCAGCTGCACGAGATCCAGCCCTTTGATCAGGCCGGCAGTGGCGTCGCCGGCAATGAGGTCGACCTGGCCCGAGGCGAGCGCGCGATAGCTGAGCGTGAGGTCCATCACCCGCGGCGAATCGGGAAAGCGCAAGCCGTAGGCCTTCCTCAGGCCGGGGTAACCGTCCGGACGCTCGACGAACTCGTAGCCGAAGCCCGCCCGCCAACGCGCTGACTCCGGCACCGCATCGTCGATGGTGCGCAACCCGCGCGATCGAGCGTCGGCGCCACGGACGAGGATCGCGAACGTGTTGTTGAAGCCGAGCGGCGGCAGCAGCGTGCGGCCGCTCTTCGCGTACAGCGCCCGCACGGTGTCGAACACCGCACCCGGATCACTGCTCACCGGCTGGTGAAAGACCGCGGTCAGCGCGGTGCCGGTGTATTCGACATAGACGTCGATGTCGCCGCTGACGAGGGCCTGATCGCAGATCAGCGTGCCGCCGAGGTTCAGGCGGCGATCGACCGGCAGGCCGGCGTCGCGCTCGATCGCCTGCGCCAGCAGCTCGCCAAGCACCAGCTGCTCGGTGAAATTCTTCGAGCCGACGACGATGGCGCCGCCGGCGCGCCGCGCCGCGGCGACGCTGGACACCAGCACCGCGGCGGCGACAGCCGCGGCCACAGTGACGGCGGCGCGGCGCGATCGAGATCGGCGCCGTGCGGACAACTGCTTCTCCAGCCACAACAGCGCCCCGTCGACGGCGAGCGCGAGCAGGGCCGCCGGAATGGCGCCAGCGAGGATGACGGTCGTGTCGACCATCGAGAGGCAGCGGTAGATGTACTCGCCCAGTCCGCCGGCGCCGGTCGCGGCCGCGATCGTCGCCGAGCCGACGCCGACCACCGCCGCCACACGGACACCGGCGACGATCGAGGGCAGCGCCAGCGGCAGCTCGACCTGCCGCAGCAGCTCGCGCGGCGTCATGCCCATGGCCACGCCAGCCTCGCGAATCGAGGCGTCGATCCCGCGCAACCCCGCGATGGTCGTCCGCACGATCGGCAGCAGACCGTACAGGATCAGCACCACCACCGCCGCGCGCGCACCGACGCCGCCGATGAACGGCACCGGCAGCAGAAAACCGAACATGGCGAGGCTGGGAACGGTCTGGACGATGCTGGCGACGGCCATCAACGGCGACGCGAGCCTGGGCCGCCGCGCCGCGAAAATGCCGAGCGGCACACCAAGCGCCACCGCCGCCAAGGTCGATCCCGCGACGAGCAGCACGTGCTGGCCGAACAGGCTCGCGAGCTCGGCGCGGTGCGACAGCCAGAACGTGAACAGCGCTCTCATGGCGATGGGGTGGCGGACGGCCGTGGAATGGCCGGCAGAGCATCCAGCAGCTGGCGGACCAGGGGCTCAGTCGAGGCTGCCACCGCGCCTGGGCGATCGCAGACGATCAACCGCCCGTTTTCAATCACGCCGACCCGGTCGGCGAGCGCAAAGGCCTCGCCCATGTCGTGGGTGACAATGATGACGGTCTTGCGCAGGTGTGACTGGATGCGATGGAACTCCGCGTGCAGCTCGGCGCGGGTCAGCGGATCGAGCGCGCCGAATGGCTCGTCCATCAGCAGTACCGGTGGGTCGACGGCCAGCGCTCGCGCGACGCCGACGCGTTGGCGCTGGCCGCCGGAGAGCTCATCGGGCCAGCGTGCCGCGAAGGTCGGCGCCGGCAGACCAACGAGCTCGAGCAGCTCGTGCACGCGCGATGCAACACGATCGACGGCCCAGCCTTCGAGCCGCGGCACCACCGCGACGTTGTCGGCGACGGACATGTGTGGAAACAGACCGACGTCCTGCAGCACGTAGCCGACCCTTCGGCGCAGCGCGATCGGCTCCCACTCGCGGGTATCGCGTCCCTGCACCATCACCACACCCGAGTCGGGCAGCAACAAGCGGTTCACGAGCTTCAGCAACGTGCTCTTGCCCGCGCCGCTGCGGCCAACCAGCGCCAGTACGTCCCCGGCGTCGACGGTCAGAGCAAAATCATCGAGCACGCGCGCCAGCCCCGGTCGTGCGAACGACACGCCGCGAAACTCAATCGCCGGAGTGGCCATCGGCGTTGCGACCTTCTAGAAGCGTACGAACGCAGACACGCCGACGGCGGGCGAGGCCTTCGACCCGCCGTCGAACGTAATCCCCTTCGAACGGATGACTGCCCGGACGTCGGCACGGGCTCCCACGCCCCGGGTGTGAAATCGGCCACCCGGCGCGAGCAGCGTTTCTACCCCCGCCCCGAGCTGATAGAAGCGTCCGGTTTCGAGCAGCGTCGCCTGATCGTGCAGCTGCCGCAAGTAACCGCCACCGCCCAGGGCAAACGGGGCCAGGCGCGGCGACCACCGGCGGCCCGGCAGCATCCAGCGGATGTTGCCGCCGATCGTAAACTGCTGGATCGTCTCGGACGCCGTCACCGCCGCGGCTCCTTCGGCATCGGCGCTGACGGCGATGCGCAGCTGCGGCTTGAGATAGGCGGCTTCAGCCTCCGCCACCAGCGAGCGCGACAGGCGGACCCCCAGGCGACCGTCGAAGCCGGCGGCACTGCCCAGCTCGCTCGAGGTGTTGAACAGCGGTGAGGTGCCGCCCGCCCCGGTCGTCTCGGTCGCGGTGCGCGTGCCGATCGGCTCCCTGCCCATCCAGCTCACGCCGATGCCGGCCTCGAATCGAAACGGCCGCGACGCCGACGACTGCGCCGCGGCTGGTGAGGCGTGGAGGATCGCTGCGGCGCACAGCAGGAACGGGAGGCTCCCCAACCGGATCACTTGCGCACCACCGCTACCGCGACCTCGCCGCTGTCGCCGCCCTTGGGCACGACGACGATGCGATCGAGAAACGCGACACCGAAGTCGATGTCCACGTTCTGCGAGGCGTCGAAGAAACTGCCGATGTCGACATCGTCCAGCGGCTCGACGCGGACCACGTGTGGACCCGGCGAGAGGCCGCCGATCGAAAACTGCCCCTGCGCGTTGAGCGAAAACCCTCCGACCATCGCGCCGGTGGCGGGGTTGAAGGCGACGACGTGCGCCCCGAAGATCGGCTGGCCGTCCTTCGTGACGCGGCCCGACAGGCTGCCGTCGCTGGTGAAATCACCGGCCGGATACAGATCCGAGATGCCGGCGATGTCGTCGGCCTTCAGGGTGCGAGCGGAGATACTCCCAGGCGCGAAGGCGATCGGAAACATGACCGCCTCGGCGGAAAGCACACGGCGGCCGCCCGTGCTGAGGAGCTCGGTTTCGCCGAGCGCCGAATGCGACAGACCGCTGAAGTGGCCGATTTCGTGGAGCGCGATGCTCTCCAGGTCGTAGCGGCCGCTGTCGCCCGCCGCCGCCACCGACCAGGGGAACGCGGCGTTGAAGAAGATATCGGATTCGATCAACGCCCCGGTCGCCGAGTCGACCAGAAAGCTGGTCGAGGCGAGCACGCGATCGAGATCCGGACGATTCTGAAACCCCAGGACCGACGATCCATCGTCGCTGCCCGGGCTGGCGGCTGTCACTCCCGCGAACTGATAGGTGATCGACGCGGTGGGCACCGCCTGCCAGGTCGCGAAGGCGCGGGCCACGGCGCCCTGAAAATCGGTGGAGGTGACGCCGGGCACGCTCGCAGTCGAGACGAAATAGCGCACCGGCGTCCGCGCCCACTTCAGGGTCACCTGCTGCCCGCCAACGGGCACGCCGAACTTGAGGTACGCGAGCGCCGGTGCCGGCTGACCGAGCGTCAGCGCGGCGGCGACAAGGCAGGCCAGCCGGCGCGTCACTTCGCCACTCCCGCGAGCGCGCGGACGGTTTGTTCGAAGTCGCCGAGGGCGAGCGGGCGGCGGGCCGGATCGCCGCGTACGACGCGCGCGGTGACGGCGCCCGGCAGCAGCACCGGCGAGGTCACGAGCCAACCCGAGTTGTCGGCGGCGCGCGCGAGGCGAAACACGCCCTGGCTCATGCCCAGCACGTGCGGCACGCTCGGACCCTGGGCGCCGAGAAAGACTACGACCCGCTGGTCGACGGCGAAAGCCGGCGCGCCGACTACCACGCTGCGGAAGCGGCCGAGCTCACCGCCTGGCACGCGGAAGCGGAGCATCGACCCCAGCGAGCCTTTCAGGTAGCTCTCGACCTCGAGCGTCACGATGGTCTCGATCGTCCCGTGATCTTCGGTCCACTGCGCGTCGAGGGCCGCGACCCGGCCGCGCGCGATGGCGAGCGCGTCACGCGACAGTTCACCGAGGTCGGCGGGGATCAAGACGGTGGCTCGCGCCGGAAGCGCCAGCGCGAGAATCAGGAACAGGGACAACAGCGGTCGCTTGTCAGTCATCAATCACCTGATGAGTCATTCGTCAGTAGTCATTAGTCGTCGGTCGTTGGTCGGCAGTCGTTGGTCGCGCAACACGAAGAATAGCCTGCGCGGCGCGGCGGCTGGCGCCGGGGCCGCCGAGGCGGGCCCGGACGGTCGCGAGGCTCGCGCGGACGCGTGCGGCGCGGTCGGGGTCGGTGAGCAGCGAGACCGCTTCGCGCGCGACGGCTTCCGGTGTCAACGCGTCCTGCACCAGCTCAGGCGCGACCCGCTCTCCCGCGATCAGGTTCACCATCCCGATCGTGTCGAGCGTGACGACCCGCTTCGCAAGCTGATACGACAGCGGCGCCATGCGGTAGACAACGATCATCGGCGTATCGTGAAGCGCCGCCTGCACGGTGGCGGTACCGGAGGCGGTCAGGGCGACGTCGGCAGAAGCGAGGACCGTGTCCGTCTCGCCCTCGACGAGGGTGAACGCGGTGCCGCCGTCAGCGGCGCGGACGGCGTCGAACAACGCGTCGTCGAGGTGCGGCGCGCGCGCCACCAGGAACTGCGCATCGGGCAGGTGGCGCCGAATCAGTCGAGCGGCGGCGGCAAGGACGGGCAGAATGCGAGATACCTCGTTGCCGCGGCTGCCGGGCAGAATGGCGACGGTCGGCGCCGACGGCGTCAGCCCGAGCCCACCAAGGAAGACCCCCCGGCTCGCGGACGGCCTCGCGAGATCGATCAGAGGATGGCCGACGAACTCGACCGGCACGCCGCCCCGCTCGTAGATCGACGCCTCGAACGGAAAGATCACGAGCACCCGATCGGCGATGGCACGCATCGTCTCGAGGCGACCCGGTCGGGACGCCCAGATCTGCGGGCTGATGTAGTAAATGACCGGCACGCCGAGCTTCCTGATCGCGGGCGCCAGGCGGAAGTTGAAGCCGGAAAAATCGATCAGGACCAGCGCGTCTGGGCGCTCCGCCGCTGCGGCCGCGACCAGCCGCCGGCGCGCCGCCAGCAGGCGGGGCAGCTTCGGGATCCATTCCGTGAGGCCGGTGACCGACAGCTCG
>DATASG010000309.1:0-16106 GCA_036269295.1 Vicinamibacterales bacterium
CGACCGCGGCAGCCGTCGCCGGCGGCGGTTCGATCGGCACTGCCTTCGGCTCCGGCGAAGCGGGAGGCACGACGGCTGGCGTCGGCGTCGCCGGAACGGCTCTGGTTTCCGGGGCCGGCGCCGGCGCCGGCGGCTGCGCTATCGGAGAAGTCGACTCCGGCTTCGCCGCCTTGCCGCGGATAGCGGTCGGCGATCCGCCGATCGCTTTGGTGAGGCCCTTGTTCTCCGGCGGAGGTGGCGATGGCACCGGGGCAGGGACTGATGGCGCTGGCGACGTCTGGGTGACCGTTGCCGCTGGTGCGGGCGCCGCCTCGGTCGCGCGCGACGACGCTGAATCCGGCTGCGAGATCGCCGAATCCGCGTGCGGGATCGCCGGCGCCGTCGGCGTCTTCGGCGCACCCGGCCTCAACAGCAAGAAGCCGGCGATCCCGGCGGTCGCGACTCCGGTGATCGCCCATGCCGCGACCGACACTCCGCGGTGCCGAACCGGTGCCGCAATTTCCCGGGTCGGCGCCGACGCGGCCGCGGCCGCAGAGTACGCGTTCGATCCCTCAGCCTGCGTGGTGCGTCCGTGCGCGTGCAGGACGGCCTCGAGCATCTCGCTGCTGGTTTGAAAACGCGCCAGGCGATCCTTGGCCAGTGCCCGCTCGATGACGGTCGAGAGCGTCGCCGGCAGGTGCTCGTCGACCAGGTGCACAGGCTGCGGCTGCGTTTCGAGCACTTTGTAGAGCGTGGTCGGAATCGAGTCGCCTTCGAACGCTTTTCGGCCGGAGAGCAATTCGTAGAACACCACGCCGGTCGCAAAGATGTCGGAGCGATGATCCACGTCGTCGCCGCGAATCTGCTCCGGGGACATGTAGTTGGGGGTGCCGAGAATCTTGCCGGTCTGCGTGACGTCGGAGAGCGCGCCGCGCGCCAGCCCGAAGTCGAGAATCTTGGCGCGTCCGTGCGTGGTGACGAAGATGTTGGCCGGCTTGATATCGCGGTGGATGATGTCGTGGCCGTGCGCGAACGAGAGGCCTTCGCAGACGTCGATCATGATTTGCAGCTTGGCGTCGTACGACAGTCGCTCCTGGCGGATCTTGTGGTTCAGATCCATGCCCTCGAGAAACTCCATCACGATGTACGGCGTGCCCTCGGCGTCGCCGATGTCGTGAATCGTGATCAGGTTTGGGTGCGACAGCCGTCCGGCAGCCTGGGCCTCGCGAAAAAACCGTGAACGGGTCTCAGCGTCCGTGACGACGTTGAGCGAAATCGTCTTGATCGCCACCCGTCGGCCGATCACCGGGTCGATCGCCTCGTACACACGCCCCATTCCGCCCTCGCCGATGACGCGGACGAGCTTGTACTTGCCAATCGTGTCCATAGGCGGTGAAGTCATCAGCGAGGCGGTGTCCGAAGGACGGCCGCCGAATTATGTCAGGTGCGGGGCGCGATTCCAATGCCGCTTTGGCGAGGCGCGAGCGCTCGGCGTACCTCCTCCAGCATGGTGTCCAGAGGGAACGGCTTGAGCAAGACCGCCGAAGCCCCCGGAGGTACTTGTGCCTGCTCGTCCGTGACGGTGACGATGAAAGGGACGCCGGACTCGTTGGCGAGGCGGGGCGCCAGGTCGGAGCCCCGCTGCAGCCGGGCATCGGTGACGACAACATGCGGACGAGCGCTGTGCCACGCCGCGACCGCTTCGTCACCGTTCGCAGCCTCTTCAACGTGAAAGCCGAACAGCGACAGGTAGCGCACGCATGGCCGCCGAACGCTTTCCTCGTTGTCGGCGACAAGCACGTACGGGTGACGGCCCGGAAGGTCGGCAGTGCGGCGCCCACCGCGGGTCACCAGGCGGCGATCCCGAACTGGCAGTTCGCGTTGTTCGGTCACGCTCATCGATCAGGAACCCCAGAACCCTAGAACCTTAGAACCCTAGAACCTTAGAACCTTGAAACCCTAATGACCTTCCTCATCAATATAGCACCGAGGCCCCCCGAGCACCCTGAGCACCCCGAATACCCCGAGCACCCTGAGCACCCCAGACTCGAAAGATCTTGACAGAACCGCCGCGGCGGCGACAATCAGCGGCGTCCACCTGTCGCGCCCGGTTGCCCTCCGTCTAGCAAAAGGAGATATCCCATGGACTTCAGCGGTATGACGCACCGTCGCGGCTTTCTCAGCCGCATCATTGGCACGGCCGCCGCGCTCAGTGTCACCACTGGCGGGGAACGGGCCGAGGCGCAGCAGAGCGGCCCGGACGACTGGATCAAGAACGTGAAGGGCACGCACCGGTGCCTGTTCGACTTCCCGCAACACAAGAACGGGTTTCCCCTGCTGCACATCCTCAACTACCTCAACACCTATTCGGAGGCCTACAAGACCGGGCCTGGCCAGGCGGGCGCCGTCGGGACGTTCTACAGCATCGGTGGCCAGTCCAGCATTCCGCTGGCGTTCAACGACGCGATGTGGGCGAAGTACGGGCTCGGCGACTACATGGGCCTCAAGGACGCGTCGGGCGCGCCGTATACGCGCAACGTGTTCAACAAGCCGACCGCGGGCGACCTGCACCTGCTGATGCAGGCCGTTCAGACGCCGACCATTCCGGCGTTCGCCGGGGCGATGCCGGCGATCGGCATCGAGAACCTTCAGAAGATGGGCACGACATTTCTTCTGTGCGCGAACGCGTTCGGCGCCTGGTGCGAGGAGCTGGGCGTCCGGGGCAAAGGCAAACCCGCCGATCTCCAGAAGGATCTCACCGCCAACATCCTGCCTGGCGTCGTTGTCGTGCCGGCGATGGTCATCGCGATCGAAAAAGCGCAGGGCGCGGGGATCGCCTACAACCGCCAGTAGTCGTTGGAGGAGTCTGTCATGAGAACGACCGCCATCGGATTGACCACGCTTCTGGTTCTCGCCTCGGGATCGTTTGGACCGGCGAAGGCGGACTCCGCCAGGCCGCTGCTGGTGCCTGGCTACGAAGCATCACGGGACCTGCCCGGGGCGCGGGAGCTGCCGGACCCGAAAACCGACTACAAGGTGGTGTTCGCAGATGGGCAGGACGCCAAGAACCCGGGCGACGTCAATCCGATGCTGCCCACGATCGCGACTTATCTCAACACGCTGGGGAAATACGGCGTCCCTGAAGAACATCGCCATCTCGTGATCATGTTTCACCAGCGCACCCCTGACCTCGACATCGTGATGAGCAACGACGCCTACAAAGAGCGCTACGGACGGGACAACCCGAACATCGCCCTGATCCATGCGCTCAAGGTGGCCGGCGTCGACATCCGTGTCTGCGGCCAGGGGCTGCTCTCCAGGAAGATCGATTCGAAGCAGGTCAACGCCGACGTGCAGATCGATCTCTGGGCCATGACCACGCTGGTGAACCTGCAGCTGAAGGGATACGTGCGCGTCGGATAGTCTCGACACCGAATCCGCGCCCAGGTCCCAGCGCGTTTTTCCTTGGGTGTGGCGCTCGGTCGAAGGGTGTCCTTGTCGCGTTGGAGAAGAAACGGGGTCGGGAGTCGTTTCCGGGTGAGCGGCCGTGGAAACGACTCCAGACGCCGTTCTCTACGTGATCTAGAACACCCGTCGACCGATGGTGACAGGCCCCGTTGTTCGGTATCCTGCCCCTCCTGCCCGTCCTGCCCTCCCTCCGTCCTGCCCATCCTGACCGTCCTTTTTTCCTCAGCGGCGCCCCTTTCGCGAGAGCCATCCAGCCCACGCAATCGCCAGCGAGTACCGTTCTTGCTGACCATGACGTCATCGAGCGGTGAAGGAAGCGCACCAGCCGCGTTGGACAGTCATGCGGCGGCAGCTGCCAAAGTTCGACCACCGCAAGTAAACGGCCGCCAGTGCGACTGAAGCGGGCATTGGTGGACGGCCGGCGCAACCTCGTGGTCATTTGTTGAGCAACCACGAACGCTGGTATGGCGTGGAAGAGCAGACTTTCTTCTCTCGCAGGAGCCACTATGACCGCAGTCGCGCGCGTGATTCGTTCGATCGAGATTGAACCGAAGGACTACGCGTCCGCCGCCCGTGGCATCGACGACCTGTATAACGACGCTCTGGACGTCATCGTCGCGCGTCAAGCCTTTCCCCGGCAGCCGATCGAGGCGGCCGGCAACGAGCTCGATCGCACCGACCGCGACCCGGGATGGGCGCGGCCCAACGAGAAGATGCCGACCGAGGATATCCAGATCCTGGGCACCCACGCGCCGGCCACGCCGACCTATTCGGCGCCGAGGGGCGCCTCGCTCGACGCCTATCTCGAGAGCGCGTCCAGTCACCGGGCCGAGGCGGATCGGGTCTTCGTCGCCGGGTTCGATCCGGTGCGAACCATCGAGCGCGTGCTCGGTCAGTTTGCCGCCGGACGGTCCGTGGAACTGCCGGTCGCGTCGGACGGACGCGCGTATGCGCCGTTTACGTTGCGGCGCCTCGCCGATGGCCGTCAGATCGGTCTCCACCACGACTACCACTACCCGCTGGATCTCTACAAAGAACTGGCGCCCCTCGTGGACACGCGGACGCTGGTGAGTTGGGTGGTCACCTTGCGCAAGCCGACCTCGGGCGGGGAGCTGTCCGTGTACGGCGTCACACCGGATACACCGAACCCGCCGAAGATGCCGAACGGCTTCCAGTGGGATCTCGAAAAGGTCGAAAGGGATTTCGATTCGGCCACCTACTCGATGGAAGTGGGCGATCTGTTCCTGCTCGCCTCCGGTCGTTGCCTTCATCGCGTGAGGCCGATCGCGGGACCGCAGTCGCGCGTCACGATGGGCGGATTCCTCGCGCTCGGCAAGGATGATACGCGCGTTCTGTACTGGAGCTGATGTGTGAGCGTCGTCAACACCCTCCTCTGGGAGACGGTGGCCGTCGTGGTCATCGCTCCGCTGGCCGGCGTCGCGCTCGCCGTGCACGGATTCCGTGCTCTGCGCCGGGCGGCGATCCTGTTCGCGCTGATGGGAGGGGTGTCGATATTCTCCGCGATCGTGATCGCGCGCGTGCCGTGGCCGACAGCCATGGCCGCTCATCTGACGCTGGGGGCGGCCGCAATCGCGCTCGCCGTGCTCGGTGGATGGTGCGGTTCGACCTTCCGCGATCCGCTCGACGCCGCCGCCTCTAGCGTGACGGTGGCCCTGATCGCGACCTGCGGTCTCTTTTTCCTGGGACCAACGGGCGCCGATCTACCCACACCGGTGGTGAACGCCGCGCTGCTGGTCAACCCGATCGTCGCCGTCGCCTCCGCTGCCAACATCGACCTGCTCCGGTTCGAATTCCTGTATCAGATCTCGCCGATCGCGCATCGGCGTTTCGACTATCCCGCCTGGCACCTGGCGGTGGCCTGTTTTGCCTTGGTCTCGTTGATGGCCGGCGCCGGCGTCGCTCGCGCACGGCGGCTTGAGGGTCTCCGGTGAGGCGACTGCGGTCGCTGTTGCTGCTCGCCCTTCTGGTTTCCGGTGCGGCCCCCGCGCTGGCGGGCGCGGCGACGTTGACCGCGGAAGCCGGTCTGGGCGGGATGTCCAGACCCGGTCGATGGACTCCGGTGCGGGTGTCTGTCGATGCGTCAAGCGCCGACATCACAGGCGAGATCGTGCTGGACTGGGGAAGCGCACGGGCCCGTCGCGCGATTTCGCTCTCGGCTGGTTCTCGCAAACAATTCGAGCTCTACATCCGGACCCCGGACGTACGTGAGGCGATCGTCGTCCGGCTGGCGTCTGACGGTCGCGATCTCGCGTCCGTCGAGGTGCCGATCCGCGTGGCGCGGCCCGAAGATGCGTTGACGCTCTGCGTTGCCGCTGCCAACGCCTGGCCCGTCACTCGCGGCTGCTCGACCACCCAGAGCGCTGCACGTCTGCCGCATTCCTGGAGAGGATACGACGCGGTGGACGAGGTCGTGTGGGCCGCGGGCGCCCAACCGTTGCAGGCGGATCAGCAGATCGCCCTCGCTCAGTGGAAGGCGATCCACGCCCTGGAGGAGTCTGGCATTTCACCGTCCGTGGCCGTGCCGCAGATGCCATCGCCGCTGAGCGCCTCTGCGCGACGTGCGATCGTGTGGGTCGCGGGCTACGTCCTCGCGATCGCTGTGGCCGGGTTCGCGTTCACACGCATCCGCGCGCGGTCGCTGACGCTGTACCCCGCGGTTGGACTGCTCGTGGTCGTGGGATCGGCGGCGGCGCTGGCCGCGGGTCGAGTCGGACCAGGCGCCGAGGTGCGGATTCAGCAGTCGGTGGTCGCGGAACAGCTGTCCGATACCGGCAGCGCCCTGATTCTTTCCCGCGGCATCGCCGAGTTTCCTTCGTTCGGCGAATTCGAGTTGCGTGCGCGCGGCATCGACGGAGCCATCGGCACGAGCCAGGCGAGGGGTCGATCCTGGCGCTACGACGAAGACGGCGCGCCGTTGATGCCGAGCGGCATCGTCGGGCTCGGCACCAGAAGATCGTTCGAGCTCGAAGCGGTCGTCGATTTTCAGGCGCTGGTCGCCTCGGTCCAGGGGCGCACGGTCCGCGTGTCCAACCACTCGAGCCACGCGCTGGACGAGTGCCGGTTCCCCGACGGCTTCTCGAAGGAACGCGTCGGCACGCTGTCCCCCGGCCAGACCGTCGAGGCCGAGCGCCTTATGGCTGGGGATGACGCGTCGTTCACCTGCACCCTCGCCGCTCCGATCGTCGACTACACGGTGACCAATGGTGACGTGCGCAGCGAAAGCACGGCGGTCGTGATGCTGCAGCTCCCGTCAACCAATCCGTGTAATCCGCGTAATCCGTGTAGTCCGCGTGAGGGCTCCGAGCGATGATCGCCGTCCGCCAGCTGACGAAGGCCTTTCGGGCGACAACGGCGCTTGCCGGAGTGGACCTGGAGATCGGGCGGGGCGAATGCCTGGCGATTGTCGGCTCGCACGGCAGTGGCCGGACGACGCTGCTGAGAATCCTGGCGACGCTGATGCGACCGACGTCGGGTCGGGTTGCGATCAACGGGCTCGACATCGCGTCGGATCTGTCTCAGGTGAGGCCGCTGGTGGCCTACTCGGGTCACGATCGGATCGACGGAAACGGGCTGCGCGTCGATGAGTACTTGCGGTTCGTGGCTTCTGCCAGGAAGCGGCCGGTGGCATCGGCGGAGTCGATTGCGGCAATCGTCGGCCTGGATCCACGCGCCCCGATCGCCACGCTCGCCGAGGCCGTGCAGCCGCGCCTCGCGCTCGCCGCGGCACTGGTCGCCTCGCCCGCAGTCCTGCTCCTCGATGAGCCGTTCCACCTGCTGGACGCAGGCCCGCGGCCAGGTTTCGTGCGCTGGCTCCTCGCCGCACGTGACGCCGGTGCCACCATCGTCCTGTCGGCGAGCGTTGCTGACGATGTCAGCGAGCTGTGTCAGCGAGTGGCGCGCCTCGAAGCTGGACGCATCGTCGACGTTGACGCCTCCCACCGAGCAGTTTCTGCAATCGACTCCCGACCCCCTGAATTGGTCGGCGCCTGATGCGTGCCATGCTGATCCGCGAGGCGCTGGTGGTTGCCAGGAGGCCGGCGGTCGTGTCGATCGTGGTCGTCTACTCCGGGCTGCTGGCGCTCTTTCTCTCGGCGTGGGGCGGACAACGCGTGCCGATGCTCCCGGGCGCGACGGTCTACGCGCAGCTGCAGCTGTTGCAGTGTGCGCTGCTGATTGTGGTGATGCCATGGGCTGCCGCGCGCACGGTCGCGACCGAGCGCGCTGACGACCTCGTGCGGCTGTCGGCGATCCTCGCCATCCCGCCGTCGCGTGTCATCATCGCGCGGCTGCTCGCGGCAGCTATCGCACCCGCGCTCGTCGTTGCCGGCGCTCTGCCGGTGGCGCTGATCGCGCAGCAGATGTCGGCGGTGCCGGTGTCACGCGCGCTCGCCGATCAGATCACGCTGCTGACCTTTGCGCTGCCCGCCGCTGTCGTCGCCGTGTGGTGGATGCAGATCTCCAGCGACCGTCTGCTGGGGTGGCTGGGCGCGACCGCCTCCACGATGCTGCTGGTGACCGTGGCTCGATTTGTCTTCCCGGGGGCGTTGACAGCCGCCGTCGTGGCCGCGGCGTGCGCGATGGCGGGCGGGGCCATGCTCGCCAGCCGCGCTGACCTCTGGTGGCGGCACCTGCGGGGTGAGTCCGCGTGATGTCCACGGATTCCGTGTTCGATCTGCTGCGCCGTTGCCGCTGGCGGCTCACCTTCGTCGCTGCGGTACGGTATGCCGGCATCACGTTGCCAATCGCTGTCGTGACAAGTGAAGCGGTGGCGCTGGTGGGCAGGCCCGGGCCCGCGACGCTCGCGCTTCTGACCGCGGCGACAATCGGTGTGGCGCTGGCAGCCGCGTTCGCCGCCGCCACGGTGGGTGCGCCGAGTCTCGCCGTCGCGGCCCGCGCCGTAGACCGACGGCTCCGGTTGCAGGATCGGATGGTGACCGCGCTGCAGGTGGCAGACGACGGCGATCCGATGGCGACGCTCGTGCTGCGGGATGCGGCGTCTCGTGTTGCCGGCCTCTCCGCATCGCAGACGTTCCCACTTGAACCGCCGGCTCATTTCCGCGCCATCGTCGCCGGGGCTGTCTCGATTTCCGTGGCCCTGGCGATTGCCGCTGCCGCCGCCGCTCCCGCCTGGCGAGTCGATCGTTCGCGTGGGTTCGGCCCGGCGGCGACAGGTGGAGCGCAGCAGGGGCGCAGCTCCCAGCCCGGATTGCAATCGTTGGGGGAAGCGGCAGCGGCTTCACCTTCCACCCCGCGGCCGAGCAGTGTGCCGCTCGTCACGACGCCGCAAACGTCCGCGCGCGCCACCGAACCGGCCCTTGGACGTGACGTCGGTCGCACGCCCACAACCGTCAAAGCTCCAGGATCGCGCGGCGGATCGCAGGCCGCTGCTGCCGCCGATCGGGAATCCCTCGGATCGACGGTTGCCGCCGGAAAGCCGGCCGCCGGCCGCGGTGCGGTCGCCGAGGCGCAGGGCCCGATACGCGCCGCCGGTGGAGTCAAAGGCGAGCCGCTGCGCACCGCCGCTTCGGCTGCCGATGAATCGGGTCCCGCTTCACTCAGTCCAGCCTATGCGGCACGGCATCGAACCGCGTCGGCCCGCGCGCAGGCGGCGATCGCCCAGGAGCGAGTGCCGGCCGGTCTCGTCACCTACGTCAAGAACTACTTCATCGCGATCCGGCCATGACCAACTCCGTGGGCGCCGTGACGAACTCCGTGGACGCCGTAACGTCGCAAGCCGCTGCGTTCCGGGCGACGTTCGACCGGCTGAAGACGGAGATCGGCAAGGTATTCGTCGGGCAGTCGGCGCTGGTCGACCATCTGTTGATTTGTTTTTTCTGCCGGGGCCATGCCTTGATCGAGGGCGCGCCCGGGCTCGGCAAGACGCTGCTGATCAAGACGCTCAGCGAAGCCGCCGACCTGACCTTCGCTCGTGTCCAGTGCACGCCCGACCTCATGCCGGCGGACGTGACCGGGACCAACCTGCTCGTCGAAACGCCCGGCGGCCACCGCGAATTCGTGTTTCAGCGCGGGCCGATCTTTGCCAACGTGCTGCTGGCGGACGAAATCAATCGCGCCACGCCGCGCACGCAGGCGGCGTTTCTGGAAGCGATGCAGGAGAGCCGGGTCACCGTCTTCGGCGTCACCCACGCGCTCGACGTGCCGTTCTCCGTCTTTGCGACTCAGAACCCGATCGAGATGGAAGGCACCTATCCGCTGCCGGAGGCCCAACTCGACCGCTTCTTCTTCAAGCTTAGTGTTCCCGCTCCCGGCGTTGACGACATGGCCGAGATCATGGCGCGGACGACCGGCGACCAGCACCCGAGGGTGACGCGCTGCGTCGACATCGACGGCGTCCGATCGATGCTGGGCCTCATCAAGCAGGTCAAGATCGCGGACGACACGATGCGGTTCGTCTTGAAGCTGGTGCGCGCGACGCATCCGGATGCCGACGAGGCGCCGGCCGAGATCAAACAGTACGTGCGCTACGGCGCCAGTCCCCGCGCCGCCCAGTCGATCATCCTCGCGGCCAAGACGCTGGCGTTGATTGCCGGCCGCTACTCGGTGGCGGTCGACGATCTGCGGCAGGTGGCCGTCCCCGCTCTCAACCATCGTCTGATTCTGAATTTCCACGGTGAGATGGAGCGGGTGACCGCGACATCGCTGGTCGAGCGGCTGGTCGCCTCTCTCGGCACCGCCTGACGTCTCATGTTGACCGCGGACGAAGCTCGTCAACTCGATCGGCTCGCGCTCGGCTCGTCCTCGCCGGCCGCCGCCGTCTCGTCAGGACTTCGAAACGCGCGCGCGCGCGGCGCCGGCCTCGAGTTCCACGACTTTCGGCACTACCAGCCGGGCGACGATCTGCGTTCGATTGACTGGAACGTCGAGGCGCGATTGCGCCAGCTGGTGGTCCGGGTGTTTCGCGCCGAAGGTCAGCTGCAGCTCCACCTGCTGGTGGATGTCAGCCGCTCGATGACGACCGGCACACCCGACAAGCTCGCTTGCGCAACCAAGCTGGCCGCGGCGCTGTGCTATGTCGCCGTGGAGCGCCGCGATGCGGTCGGCGTCGCGACCTTCGACGACACCATCCGCCGTTACCTCAGGCCCGCTGCCGGCCGAGCGCAGCTCTTCAAAGTCTTCGAGACGCTGCGAGGATCCGAGATGGGCAGCCGCTCCGCGATCAATCGCGCCCTGATCGACTACGGTGGTGCGGTCCGCGGCCCTGGCCTCGCGGTGGTGATCTCCGACTTCTTTCACCCAGACGGTGCCTTCGACGGCCTGCGCTACCTCCTCTATCGTGGCCTGACCCCGGCCATCGTCCAGATCGTTTCAGACGAGGAACTGCAGCCCGGGATCGTCGACGCTGCGGAGCTGGTGGATATCGAGGACGCGAACGGCGCCGCAGTCGCGGTCGATGCCGCGTCGGTCGCGGCCTATCAGGATCGGCTGGCGCGGATGTCCGCGGAGCTCGAAGCGTTCTGTTTCACCTTGAGCCTGCCCTGGTTGCGCGTGGCTTCGTCGGCCTCGTTCCAATCACTGGTGAAGGCCTCTCAGCACGCGGGTCTTCTCGCCAGGCACGCATGATGGCCTCATCGTGGACCTCCTGAACCCGTACGCGCTCCTGCTGCTGCCGCTGGTAGCGGTGCTGGTCTTGGTCGCGCGCCGGCAGGCGATCCGTCCGCGCCGCGCGGTCGCGAACCTGTACCTCTGGCAGGAGACGCGCCCCGTCGACCCGGCCAGCCTGGCACTGCGCCGGCTGCGGAAGCATCGCCTGCTGGCGCTGCAGATCGCGTTCATGCTGGTGGTGATCGCGGCGCTGGCGCGTCCTGCGCTGACGTGGCGCACGCGTCGGGCGATCGTCGTGTTCGATGTCTCCGCCAGCATGGGCGCCCGCGACGGATCGACCACGAGGCTGGAGCTTGCGCGACAGCGCGCCCGTGCGCTCCTCGACGCGCTGCCGTCGCGGACGCGCGTGCGCGTCATCGCCGCCGCCGCCGTGCCGGCCGACATCGGCGAGTTCGCGCCCACCGACCCGAGGCTGGGTCGCGCTGTCGCCGCGCTTCGGCCGACCGCCGGGACTGCCGACCTCGCAGCCGCGATCGCGATGGCCGAGGCAATCGGGAGCGATCGGGACCTGTACGTGTTCTCGGATCAAGCCGCGCCCACCGTAGACGGCGCGGATCGGCGTCACTGGCAGCGAGTCGGGAGCCCGGCGGACAACCTCGCGATCACCGCGCTCGCGGCGCGGCGGTTGCCGCTGAGCCCCGGCGATGGTCAGGTGCTGATCGAAGTACGGAACTTTGGCGTCCGGCCGTCCGACGCACCGGTCGAGATTTCGCAAGGCGATAAGATCGTCGCCCGAGAAGTCGTTCACCTCGAACCGCGATCCACCCGTTCGCTGATCAAGGCCGTTCACGACATCGGAGGCGTCATCCGCGCGCGCCTCGCGGTCAGCGATGCGCTGGACGTCGACAACCAGCGCGCCACCCTGGTCCCGGCGGGAGACCCGGTGGCGGTCCTGCTCGCCACTCGCGGAACGTTCTTTCTCGACAAGGCGCTTTCCTCGAATCCGGGGCTCGCCGTTGACCGCGAGAGACGCTCCGGAATCCGCTACGACGTCATCGTCTGCGACGGCTGCCAGGCGGCTCCGTCAGATGGGGCAGGGGTCATGCTGATTCCGCCGGTTGACACCGAGCCTGGTGAGCCGAAGCCGCTGACCATCGGCCGCAGCGGACACCCGCTGGTGGCGGGCCTTGATCTTGCCGACGCGGTCGGCGCGCCCGCGACTCGAAGCGCGTCGGCGGGCGGTGGCGCTGATGGCGATGTGGTGCTGCGTGCTGGTGGCGTTCCGGTGGTCACCGCCGTCGAGCGCGACGGCCGGCGCATGGTGACCCTGAACCTCAACGTGACGACGGCGACGCTGCCGCTCAGCACGGCGTTTCCAGTGCTGATCGCCAATGCGGTCGACTGGTTGGCGGCGCGCGATCGGCATCTTTCCGAAGTCACGCCCGGCGAGCCGTGGCGGGCGACCGTCCACGATCCGGATCTGCTCGGCGAAGCGACGATCCTGGGGCCGGGCGGCGAACGCCTCCCGTTTCAGGTGAGCGGACGGGATATCACGTTCACGTCCACCGAGGCGGCAGGTGTGTACCGCTGGCGCGGGCCCGATGGCGAGCGCGCCTTCGTGGTCAACGCCGCGACCGACAGCGAGTCAGACCTGGCGGCGCACGATGTCGCCCCCTCGTCGGTCCCCGATGCCGCTGTCGCCTCGGTCCCTGGTCGGTCCGGATCCGGATCGATGCGTGTCCTGGTGCCCGGACGCTCTGAGACGCGCGCCGAGCCGGTCTCGCTATCAGCTCTCGTCCGATCCCTGCTGATTGTTGCACTGCTGTTGTTGCTCACTGAGTGGTGGTACTGGTCGCCGCAGGATCGCGGGCGCGCCGCGATCGTCTGTCGGTCGACGATTGTCGGGCTGATCGCGCTCACGGCCGCCGGCGTGAAACTCCCATGGGGCGCCGCGCCCACTGACGTGATGTTCGTGCTCGATCGCTCCGCGAGCCTGCCGCCCGGCGCCCAGGCCCGCGCGCTCGCGCGCATGAACGCCATGGCCGCCGGATTGCGCCGGCCGGATCGAGCGGGCCTCGTGGCATTTGCCGAGGACGCGGCGATCGAGCGGCGGCCCGGCGAGGAGCTGCGAGTCGACCACGTGGCGTCAACGCTCTCGACCTCAGGCACGAACATCGAGCTCGCGCTGCGCACCGCCCGGGCGGCGCTGGCCGGGAACGGTTCGCGCCGCATCGTGCTGATGTCCGACGGACGCGAGACCGCCGGCCAGGCGGCTCGCGAGGCTGCGCTGGCGGCCGCCGCGGGCATTCACATCGACATCGTCCCGCTCGATGCGGCCGGATCGCCGCGGCCGGTTGCGGTCGCCGGCGTGACGGCTCCTGCCGACGTGCGCCTCGACGAACCGTTTGTCGTGTCGGTGGACGTGACCGGCGCGCCAGGGGCTCGCGGCCGGGTGACGATTTGGAGAGGCGCGGAAACGGCGGCGGCGCGCGACGTCCTCCTTCCTGCGACCGGTGTCACCAGCGTGGCGTTCACCGACCAGCGGCGGCAAGCGGGTGTGTATGCCTACCGCGCGGTCGTTCGCGCTCCAGGCGAGGACGAGTTCGGCGACGACGCGGCCGACGGCATGGGGACGATGGTGTCGGTGTCTGGGAGCCCGAACGTGCTCTATGTCAGCGCCACACACGCGCCGATGACCGGGATATTGGCCAGCGCCGGTTATCGGGTGCGGCAGGTCAGCGCAGAGGATCTCCCGGCGCCAGCCGATCTGGCCGCCTACGACGCGGTCGTATTGGACGAGGTGCCGTCGGCTCGCCTGCTCGAGGACGGTGCGCGCTCGCTCGCGGCGTATGTCGAACAGGCGGGCGGCGGCCTGTTGATGCTCGGCGGACCGCAGAGCCTCGAGACAGCGGGCTATCCGGAAGGCCCGCTGGGCAGTCTGCTGCCTGTCGATCTGCGGCCGCGCAGCGGCCGGCGCGGTCCGGCCATGGGACTCGTCATCGTGTTCGACAAGTCGGGTAGCATGGCCGACGTGACTGACGGCGTGCAGAAGATCGAGGTGGCGCGGCAGGCGGTCAAGCGCGTGCTCGATGTCGTGCCCGCCACCGACTCGATCGGTGTGGTCGCGTTCGACTCCGTTCCGACCGCGATCGCGCCGCTGACGGCATCGCCAGACGCGGCGGCGATTGCGGCGCGACTGCGCGGCCTCGAGCCGGGGGGATCGACAGCGATCGCTCCCGCCATGACGCTGGCCGCCGACTGGCTTCGCCGCGCCGAGGTGTCGCGGCGCTACGTGCTGCTGATGTCCGACGGACGGACGGCGCCGGCGGACGCCGATCGGCTGCGCGCGGCAGCCCGCACGGGAGGCATCGAGCTGTCGGTGATCGCCATCGGCGCCGACGCCGACAGGTCCCTTCTCGAACGCCTGGCGCAGGGCACCGGCGGCCGCGCTTACTTTCCGGATGACCTCCGCGAGCTGCCGATCCTGGCGGCCCGCGAGGCAGCGCGTGCGGCAGGCGGCGGCAGCGTTCAGGAACACTTTGCGCTGCGGGCGGCCGTCCACCCGATCACCGCGGGCCTCGATCGCGGCTCGATGCCCGACATGGGTGGCTACGTCGTCAGCGTGGCCAAACCGGGCGCGGAATCGATCCTCATGTCGCACCTCGACGATCCCGTGCTGGCCGGTTGGCGTTTTGGTCTTGGCCGTGTCGCGGTCTACACGGCCGGATTGAATGCACCGTGGTCCGCCTCGCTCCGCGCGTGGAGCGGTTTCAGTCCCTTATGGCTTCAGACGGTCCGATGGTTGAGCCGGCGGACGATTCACGGCGCCCTGCAAACCACGGTGGTCGAACGCGCGGATGGGATGTACCTGGTGGTTGACGCGACTTCACCCTCGGGCGAGCTGTTGAACCTGAGGGCCTTGCGTGCGGTGGTTCGCGACCCCTCTGGCCGCGAGGAGGATGTGGCGGTTCACGCCAGGGCGCCCGGTCTGTACGAGGCGCGAATCGACGTCGCGCAGCCCGGTCCATATCTGGTCAACGTCTCGGGTCGTTCCCTGGATGACATCGCCGAGGTGACGGCTCTGCGGGGATTCTACGGGTCGGCGGATCGAGAGCGGCGGGCGAGCGGCGTCGATCTGGCCGCGATGACGGCGCTCGCTCAGCTGACCGGTGGCCGGATGCTCGGTCCCGATCAGGATCCGTTCTCGGGGCCCCGGCCGCGCGCCTACCGCGAGATCTGGCCGGCGCTGGCGCTCGCGGCGCTGTTGATCTTTCTGCTCGAAGTCGCGCTGCGCCGTCGCGTCATACCGTGGCGACGCTCCCGGCGCGAACCGCATTCGACTTCCGTCTCGCAGGCTGCGGCATGAAGCGCGTGCTGATGCTGATCGGAGGCGTCGCGCTCGCGATCATCCTGTCGAAGGTGGTGATGGAGAACGTGCTCGGGATCCAACTCGAGCCGTTGATTACCCGCTGGATGGCTGGAGCGGGTGCCGGCAGCGCCGTCGTCATGATCGCGTTGCTTGCGGCAGATCTCTTCTTGCCGATTCCCTCCAGCCTGATCATGGTGCTGAGCGGCGCGGCGTTCGGCGTGATGTGGGGGTCGATGTTCTCGCTCGTCGGCTCGATTGGGGGCGAGTGGCTCGGGTTCGAGCTGGTGCGCCGCTACCGTCAGCGGGCGGCAGAGAAGATCGTCGGCGACGAGGAGCTCGAGCGTCTCGCCCGTGTGTTCGACCGCCACGGGATGTCGGTGGTCGTCGTCACGCGCGCCTTGCCCGTGGTCATGGAAACCATGAGCGTCGTCGCCGGCTTGTCCAAGATGAGCCGTTCGTCGTTTCTCGTGGCGTCGTTGCTCGGCACCGCGCCGATCGTCGTGATCTACGCCTACGCCGGTGTGATCTCTCGACAGACAGGCAGCCTGCTGCCGGCGATCATCATGCTGGTGGCGGTCGCCGGGCTGGGTTGGATCATTTATCGGTCGCGAATCGACATTGAGGAGAAGCGATGAGTCCAGTGACTCCTGAGGCCTACTACGACGCACTGCAAGCGCTGTTGTCCGAGCTCTTCGGCCACGACTGG
>DATASG010000310.1:0-5178 GCA_036269295.1 Vicinamibacterales bacterium
CTCGAGATGCGGCTGCTCGACTACAGCGTCAAGAACGCGGCGCCGATCCGCATCGCCCTCGACCGCCAGCAGGTCCGCATCGACGAGCTGCAGCTGGTCGGCGACGACACGCGGCTTCGCCTGTCCGGCACCATCGGCCTCGACGATGATCGGATCGCGCTCAAGGCGACCGGCGACGCCAACCTCGGCATCCTGCAGGGCTTCTTCCGCGACGTCCGCGGCGCCGGGCGGGCCGAGCTGACCGCCTCGATTGACGGACCGCTGGCGCAGCCGCGATTCTCCGGCAGCGCGACGGTTACCGACGGCAGGATCAGACATTTCTCGATTCCCAATTCGCTCGACGCCATCAACGGCACGATTCGCTTCGACGCCGGCGGCATCCGGCTCGACGAAGTGGTGGCGGCGATGGGCGGCGGCCGGGTGCAGTTCGGCGGCCGGATCGGGTTCGACGGCTACGTGCCCACCGCACTCGATGTCACCGCGCGCGGCGTCGACATGCACCTGCGCGTGCCGGAAGGCGTTCGCTCGGTGGTCGACGCCGATCTCTGGCTGCGCGGCGCGATCGCGTCGCCGACGCTGGGCGGCACGGTCACCGTGAAGAGCGCCCTGTGGAACCGGCGCGTGGACGCGCCCGGCAGCATCTTCGATCTCGCGTCGCGGCGGTCGGGAGGCGCTCCCGGCCCCGGCTCCGGCGACGCCGCCTCGACCGTGCCGCTGAAGTTCGACCTTCAGCTGTTGATGCCGTCGACGCTGCGCGTCGAGAACAACCTGGCGCGAATGGTGGCCAGCGCCGATCTCACGCTGCGCGGCACCTACGACCGGCCGGTCGTCGGCGGCCACGCCGATGTCGAGCGCGGCGAGGTCACGTTCGAGGGACGGCGCTACCGAATTACACACGGCACGATGGACTTCACGAACCCGACCCGGATCGAGCCGTTCTTCGACGTCGAGGCCGAGACCAACGTGCGCGTGCCCGGGCAGACCTATCGCGTGACGGTGGCCTTCGCCGGCACCAGCGAGCAGCTCAGGCCGACGCTGAACTCCGACCCGCCGCTGCCCACCTCCGACGTCCTCGCGCTGCTCTTCAGCGATGCGCAGCGAAACGGGCCGCAGAGCGTCGCGCCGGAACTGCGCGCGTTGTCGAATCCGAACCAGACCCAGACCGACATCATCACCACCCGGGCGACGCAGGCCATCACCGGCAGCCTGTCCTCCGAAGTTGGAAAAGTGGTCGAGCAGACATTCGGCGTCGACACCTTCCAGCTGACGCCGTCGTTCATCGATCCCTATAGCCAGCAAACGTCCCGGTTGAATCCGACCGCCCGCCTGACGATCGGAAAGCGCATCTCGGACCGCGTCTACCTGACGTTCTCGCGCAGCCTCGGCACGTCGATCAACGATCAAATCGTGCTGCTCGAGTACGAGGAGAGCGACCGCCTGTCGTGGATCCTGTCGCGCAACGAGGACACCCAGACCTACGCGCTCGAATTCCGGGTGAGGCACGTGTTCTGATGCCGGCCCGTGGGCTCTGTGTCCTCTGTTGCCTTGGTGTCCTGGGACTCGGGGTAGTCCCGGCGCGCGCCGATGTCGCTGCCTATCTTGGCCGCCCCATCAGCTCCGTCAGGCTGGTCATCGAATCGCGCCAGGTCACCGATCCGCTGCTGACCCAGGTGGTCTCGACCGTCGCCGGCGAGCCGCTCTCGATGATCCAGGTCCGCGAGACGGTGGCGCGCCTCTTCAGCCTGGGCCGCTTCGAGGGCGTCAGCGTCGATGCGACGCTCGAAGACGGGCGCGTGGCGCTGCGCTACGAGCTGATCCCGATTCATCCCGTCGCCCGCATCCGCTTCGAAGGGCCGCTGAAAGTGCCTGGCATCGATCAGGGCGAGCTCCGCCGCGCCCTCGTCGATCGCTATGGTGTGTCTCCGCCGCTGGGAAGCGCCGCCGACATGACCCGGATTCTCGCCGATGCGTTGCGCGAGCGCGGCTACCTGAAGGCGTCAATCACGCCGCGGCCGGTTCTCGAGCACGCGCCCGAGCGCGCGACGCTCGTGTTCACCGTCGATCCGGGGCCGCGCACGACCATCGGCACCATCGAGATCGAAGGCGCGCCCACCGTGGCGCGCGTAGAGTTCCTCGCCCGGCTCGGGCTGGCCGCCGGGGCGCCGTACCAGCTCGACGCGCTGAACGGCCGCATCGAGAAGTACATCGCCGAGCGCCGCTCCAAGGGCTATTACGAGGCGAAGGTTGTGCCGCAGGCACGGCTTTCGGCCGACCAGCGGGTCGCGGACTTGACCCTCACCGTAACCCCGGGACCGCGCGTTCGCGTCGTCTTCACCGGGGATCCGCTGCCGTCGGACCGCCGCGCCGACCTGGTCCCGGTGGAGCGCGAGGGATCGGTCGACGAGGATCTGCTCGAGGACGCGAGCAACCGGATCGAGGAATACCTGCGCGCCCAGGGCTACCGCGACGCCCGGGCACCGCACGCGCGGGAAGAGAAGGACGGCGAGCTGGTCATTACCTTCGCGGTGGCGCGCGGTCAGCAGTTCAAGGTCGCCACTTACGAGATCTCCGGCAACGCCTCGATTCCGTTGTCCGAGTTCGAGTCGTCGCTGCGGCTGCGCGACGGCGAGCCGTTCGCGTCGACGCGGCTGGACGCGGACGTCCAGGCGATCGAGGACCTCTACCACCGCCGTGGTTACGCCGGCGCGCGCGTCAGCAGCGCCGTCGAGGTCGTGACCCAGACGCCGCCGCCGGCGCAAGTGCCGGTGGCGGTGCGCGCGGTGATCAGCGAAGGGCCGAGCACGACGCTCGACGCCGTGACCTTCTCCGGCAATCAGGCGCTCGCCGAACCGGCGCTGCGCGCGCGCCTGACCCTGCGGCCCGGCGCGCCCTACGTGCCGGGACAGCTCGCCGTCGATCGCGACGCCATCCAGCTCGCCTATCAGGACCTCGGCTACGAGAGCGCCTCTGTCGAGGCGACACCAGCTTTCAGCCAGAGCGACACCCGCGTCGCGGTCGCGTTCGTGATCCATGAGGGCCCGCGCGTGTTTGTCGACCACGTCCTGATTGTCGGCAACGTGCGGACCAGCACCCGCACGATCGAGCGCGAGCTGCGGGTGAAGGCCGGCGATCCCTTCAGCCTCGCCGCGATCAACGAGAGCCAGCGCCGCCTGACCGCGCTCGGCCTGTTCCGCCGCACCCGCATCACCGAATTGCGCCACGGCGGCGAGACCACGCGGGACCTGCTGGTCACGGTCGAGGAGGCGCCCCCGACGACGGTCGGGTACGGGGGCGGCATCGAGGCCGGCCAGATCGTGACCGCGGAGCAGGGGGGCACTGTGGCCGGCAACCAACTGGACGTCGCGCCGCGCGCGTTCTTCCAGATCGGCCGCCGCAACGTGTTCGGCAAGAATCGCTCGCTGAATTTCTTCTCCAGCGTCGCCTTCCATTCGCAGCAGAGCTCGGCCAACCTCGAGTACACCGCCATCGCCACGTATCGTGAGCCGAGAATCTTCAACACCGCCGCCGACGCCTTCGTCAACGCCACCGTCGAGCAGCAGCGGCGATCGAGCTTCAATTTTTCCCGCCGCGGGGTCAGCGCCGACATCGCGCGCAAGCTGTCCCGCACCGTCAGCGTCACCGGCTCGTATCAGATTCAACGCACGGCGGTGTTCGACGAGCGGCTGGCCGATACCGATCCGCTCAAGCCTCTGATCGACCGTCTGTTCTCGCAGGTCCGCCTGTCGTCGTTCTCATCGTCGCTGATTCGCGACACTCGCGACGACCCTGTCGATCCGTCGCGCGGCGAGTACACGAGCGTCAGCGGACAACTCGCCGGGCGGGCGATCGGCTCGGAGATCGGGTTCGCCAAGTCATTCTTCACCGCCCAGGCGTTTCGCACCCTGCCGCACACCAACCGCGTGGTGTTCGCCGCCAGCGGCCGGGTCGGGCTGGCGGCTGGCTTTCCCCGGGAGACGGTCGACGCCGCCGGCGACGTCCAGGTGATCCGCGACCTGCCGCAGAGCGAGCGCTTCTACGCCGGCGGCGACACGACCGTGCGCGGGTTTACGCTCGATCAGCTCGGCGTGCGTCATACGCCGCCCGATCAGGTCCGCGACACCATCGACACTAACGGCTTCCCTATCGGCGGCAACGGCCTGGTGGTCGTCAACGCCGAGCTTCGCGCCCCGATCGCCCACGGGTTCGGCGTCGTCGGCTTCGTGGACACGGGGAATGTGTTCTCCGGCGTGTCCGAGATCGATCTCGGCGAGCTGCGCACGGCGGTCGGCAGCGGCATTCGCTACAAGTCGCCGTTCGGCCCGATTCGCTTCGACCTCGGCTTCAAGGTGAACCGTCAGCCGGGCGAAGCGCTGACCGCCTGGTTCATCAGCTTCGGACAGGCGTTCTGAATGAAGATCGCAAATTGCGGGATCGTGCTCCTGGCGGTCGTGGTGACGCCCGGGGTTCGTGCCGAGACGATCGATCGCGTGCTGGCGGTGGTGGCCGGGCAGCTGATTACCCAGACCGACGTGACCGCGGCGGCCGATCTCGGCCTGCAGACGGCGGACGGCGCCGCCGATCCCGTGCGTGCCGTGCTCAATAAGCTGATCGATCGCGAGCTCGTGCTGGCCGAGGTCGATCGCTACGCGCCGGCCGAGCCGACCACCGAAGCGGTGAGCGCCGAAATATTGCGCGTGCGGCAGCGTTTCGCCTCGGCGGCGGACTTCGACGCCGCGCTGGCGCGCTCGGGAATCGACGAACAGCACCTCCGTGAAACGCTGCGACAGGATTTGCGGATACGCGCGTATCTCGATCAGCGCTTCAGCGCCACGCCGGATCGCCGCCTCAATGCGGTCGACGAATGGATGGCGAGCCTGCGCCGCCGCGGCGGTGTGGTCGATCTCTATCTGGCGGGACGGTAGCCGATCCAGCTCGCCGGGAAGCTACCTGAGGCCTAGGAACGGCACGATCTGCAGCAGGTCGAAGCCGGCGTGGCTGACCATCGGCGCGATGCTGGAACGCCGCCGCAGGTAGACAATGCCCCAGAACGCGCCGAGCAGGCCCGTGGCGATGCCGGCGTCGAGTCCCTGCAGGGCGAAGTGGCCGGCGCCAAACGCGACGCTCGTCACGATCAGCCCCACGGCGCCGCCGCCGAGCCAGACGTCGAACCGGTGCAGC
>DATASG010000311.1:0-7471 GCA_036269295.1 Vicinamibacterales bacterium
CGACGCCAACCGGCTGCGCGACCGCGACCCGCAGAACTACCTGGCGCGATCGATGGCGGCGATGGCCGATCACGTGCGCGGCATGCTGGCGCTCAAAGCCCGCGGCGCGGTCACCTTCGACTACGGCAACAACATCCGGGCGCAAGCCAGGCAGGCCGGCGTCGCCAACGCCTTCGACATCCCGGGGTTCGTGCCCGAGTACATTCGGCCGTTGTTCTGCGAGGGCATGGGACCGTTCCGGTGGGCGGCGCTCTCGGGCGATCCGGAGGACATCCGCGTGACCGACGACGCCGCGCTCGAGATGTTTCCGCACAACGACGCCCTGGTACGCTGGATTCACCTCGCGCGCGAGCGGGTCGCGTTTCAGGGACTGCCGGCGCGGATCCTGTGGCTCGGCTACGGCGAGCGGGCCCGCTTCGGCCTTCGCATCAACGAGCTCGTGCGCGACGGGCGAATCAAGGCGCCGATCGTGATCGGCCGCGACCATCTCGATGCCGGCTCGGTTGCCTCGCCCAACCGCGAGACGGAAGCGATGATCGACGGCAGCGACGCGATCGCCGATTGGCCGGTGCTGAACGCGCTGCTCAACGCGTCCAGCGGCGCCACCTGGGTGTCGGTGCACCATGGCGGCGGCACCGGCATCGGCACCTCGCTGCACGCCGGCATGGTGATCGTCGCCGACGGCACCTCCGACGCCGACGAAAAACTCGAACGCGTGTTGACCTGCGACCCCGGCATCGGCGTGGCCCGCCACGCCGATGCCGGCTATCCTGCGGCGCTGGCCGCCGCAGAACGCGAAGGCGTGCGAATTCCGATGCGTGAGGACCGCGAATGCTGACCCCTCGTACCTCTCTGTCGCGCCGCGTGACCGCGGCGCTCGATGCCTCGCCGTCGCGGATCCCCGTCCTGGTCGGCGGCTGCGGCAGTGGGCGGACGACGGTGCTCCGACAGTTGCGCGAGCGGATCGGCCGCACCGCGGTGCAGCACATTGACGTCGAGCGTACGGCGACCACACCGGAGCGGTTTCTCCATGCGGTGACGTCGGTGTCGCCGTTCCCGGTCAGCGATGGCTCGGCCCACCAGGCCGGCGCCCGCGCCGCCTTCGACACCACGCTCGCCTTCTTCGCGCGCGCCCGCACCCCGGCGAGCGAGACCGCGACCTTCTTTCTCGACGAGTTCCTGGAGCTCCGCACGTTCGAGAGCTTTCCCGGCCTGCGCCGTGTCCTGCACGACGCCATCGACGGTCTCGCGGCGAGCGGCAACCGCTTCGTGCTCACCAGTCGCTACGTGGCGCGGACGTTGCGCGTGCTGCGCGATCGCTCCGCGCGCTTCGAACTGATTCACATGCCGGCACTGACCACCGAGGACACCTCGGACATCCTCGGCCCGACCGCGGCGCCCGGAGGCGGCGACAACGACGCCCACGACGCCGACTTTCTCGCCCGCACCGTGCAGGCGCTCGCCGACGGCCGCCCGATCTACGTCCGTGCGATCGCCGACGAGCTCGCGGCGCTGCGCGAGCACGGCGGCCCCGGCGGCGGTGACGCGATCAGCGCCCTGGCGGGGCTGCTCGCTCCCGACGGACGGCTCGCGAAGCAGTGCGAGTTCAGCTACGAGCTGCGGCTGCACCGCGCTCGCGGCTACGGCGCGCTCAAGGCGCTTCTCGAGATCCTCGCCGACGAAGAGGGGCTGACGCTGACCGAGATCTCGCATCGGCTGCAGCGAACGCCGGGATCGACCAAGGACTACTTGTCGTGGCTCGAGGATGTCGACCTGGTCACGTCGCGGCAGAAACGCTATACCTTCACCGACCCGCTGCTGCGCGTCTGGGTGCGACTGCACTGCCGCGCCTCGGCACCGAGCGACGACGATCTCGCCCGCGAGGTGCACCGCTACGCGCTGCCGCGTCTGCCGCCGCAGACCGAGCCGCCGCCGCCGCAGGCCGAACCGGCGTTCGCGATGGCGGGCGGCCCGGCGTCGGGGCCCTCATCGGGGATCATCGAGATCGACTAGACGACAGTCCGGAGTGGGTGACCTGGTGAGATCGGCCCACAGGAGATGGTCTGCCCATGGGTCAATCGAAGAGGCCGAAACGCGCGAAACGCACCGGACGTTCGAGGGTGACGAAGTGGCTCGCCGCCGCGGCGGTGATCGGCGCCATCGGCTACGGCCTGTCGCAGATGTCGAACATCGCCTACGGCGACGCGGAGATCAAGGTGATCGACTTCTCTGGCCTCGACGCCAAACAGAAGCGCGGCGCGCTCGAGGCGGCCAACGCCGCGCGCTGCACCTGCGGCTGCGGCATGACCCTGGCGCAGTGCGTCGCCACCGACAGCACCTGCCCGATCCGCGACAGCAACATCGACCGGATCAAGAACCTGGTCAACGACGCCGCCCGCACGAAGTCGTGAGCTCCAGGTTCTGAACTCCGAGTTCTGAGTTCCGCGTTCTGAGTTCTCAGTTCTCAGTTCTGAGCTTCTCCCACGCCGCCCTCGCCGCCGCCTGCTCTGCCTCCTTCTTGCTTGCGCCGGTCGCCGACGCCAGCGGCTCGCCGCGCACACCGACCTCGATCTCGAACAGCTTCCGGTGATCCGGCCCCTGGGTGCCGACCAGGCGGTAGTCGGGCAACGGCAGATCGCGCGACTGCAGCAGCTCCTGCAGCGCCGACTTGTAGTCCTGCCCCGTCACCCCGTCGCGCCGCACCTCGTCGAGCAGCGGCGCCAGCTCGCGGACGATGAACGCGCGCGCGTGCTCGATGCCGCCATCCAGGTAGATGGCCGCGATCAGCGCCTCGTAGGTGTCGGCCAGCAGCGCCTGCTTGCGGCGGCCGCCGGTCTTCTCCTCGCCGCGGCCGAGCAGGAGGTGATCGCCCAGCTGCAGGCGCTCCGCCTGTTTCGCCAGCGTCGCCGTCGACACCACCGACGCCTTGATCTTCGACTTCTGCCCTTCGTCGAGGCGCGGAAAGTCGCGGAACAGCAGGTCGGCGACGACGAATCCGAGCACCGCGTCGCCGAGAAACTCCATCGACTCGTTGTCGGCGACGCCGCCGCTGACGTCCTCGTTGGCGCGCGAGGTGTGCGTCATCGCGTGCTCGAGCAGGCCGCGATCGCGGAACCGGTAGGCGATCGCCTGCTGCAGCGTCTCGAACTCGTCGCGCAGCCGCACCACCTGGCCGTTCTTCAACTCGGTGCGGTGCGCCTCGATGATGCGCTGCGCCTCCTCGGCGTCGTCGGCGTGCACTGAAATGCGCACCGTGGTCAGGCCGTCGACCGAGAGCGGAAAGATCGAGTGCGCGCCGTCGGAGGAGATCACCGACATCACGCCGTGGGTCTCGAGCAGGCCGCGGACGATGTGCGCCTCGATGTCTGAGTGGGTCCGAAAGATGGCGACGAAGTCGGTCACCGGATTGCGCTCCGCCCCATCATGACTCCGCCAGCTCGGCGAGTGCCGGGTCGACGATGGCCGGGATCACGGCCAGATCGTCGACCTTCAACAGGATCATGGTCATGTCGTCGTGCTGCGGCGCGTCGCCCACGAAGGCGGCAATCTCACGCAGCACCCGCTCGCGCAGCTCTTCCGAGGGCAGACCGGCGTGGTTCTCGACCAGTCGACCGAGACGCGACTCGCCGAACAGATCGTCGTGCGTGTTCATCGCCTCGCTGATGCCGTCGGTGAACAGCAGGTAGAGGTCGCCCGGCCTCAGCGGGATCGTTTCCTCGACCAGGTGCCGTTCGAACATCTCGCCGTTGTCGAGCTTGAGGCCGACCACCATGCCGTCCGGCGTCAGAATCTGGACCTGCCGCAGTCCGCCGTCGGCGCAGCTGCCAGGCACGTAGATCAGCGGCGTGTGCCCGGCGCGCGCGTAGGTGATCGAGCGGGCGCCCAGATCGACGACCGCGTAGGTCATGGTGATGAAGCTGCGGGCGTCGAGGTGGTTGGCGATGATCCGGTTCAGCGCGATCAGCATCGCCCGCGGCGAGGTATGGATCTCGCTGAGCGACAGCACCAGCCCCTTCAGTTCCGCCATGTAGAGCGCCGCCGAGGTCCCCTTGCCGGAGACGTCGGCGATCAGCACGCCGACGCGCTGATCGCCGAGCGGGAGAAAATCGTAGTAATCGCCGCCGACCTCGCGCGCCGGCACGCAGAGCGCGGTGACCGACAGGCCGGCCATGACCAGGGGACCCTGCGGCAGCAGCGACATCTGGATCTCGTGCGCGATCCGCAGCTCTTCCTCGAGCCGCTTCTTCTCGGCCGCCTGCCGCAGCAGATCCTCGATGCTCGCGGTCATCGAGTTGAAGGACAACGCGAGCTCGCCGAGCTGGTCCTCGCTCCGCACCGCGATCTTGTGGGTGAAATCGCCCTGGCGCACCCGCTCGGTGCCGGTAAACAGCGCGTGCACCGAGCCGGTCAGCGACTTGGCGAGCGCGAAGCCGGCGATGAGCGCCATCGCTTCGATGATCAGGAACAAGGCGCCGATCGCGAACAGCACGATCAGCAGCCCCTGGCCGAGGGTGCGGCCGACGCTGCCCTCCGCCGCCGAGATCCGATCGTAGAGCTCGGGGATGCTCAGCGCGCTGGTCACGGTCATCGGGCCGGACGCGCCGGTGGCCCAGTCGTGGTAGTCGATGAAGCTGGTGAGGCTGCTGAGCAGACCAGGGGTCGCCAGCGGGCCGCCGCGCCCTTCGTCGCCGCCGACCCGCCCGGCGATCGGCCGCGCGTCGTCGTCTTTTTTCGCCGGGACCGCGGTGACGCTTTTCAGCTCGACGCCGGTCTCCTTCCGCAGCTGCTGACGGATGGCGTCGTTCACCAGCAGATCGACGACGACCGCGTATCCCGCTCGCGGCGAGTCGGGGAACGCCACCGACCGTACCAGCAGGTGCGTATCCTCGGCCGGATCGTCCACGGTGCGCCGGTGCGAGTAGGCGAGCACGCCGGTGAACCCCTGACAGTCGATCCACGCCGGCACGCCGCCGGGTGGATCGACGTGTGTCCAGGGACCCGCTCGAAGAGCTTTGAATTCCAGATTCTGAATCCTGAATTCCTGCCCGGCGCCGCCGCAGGTGCGATTCACCGGCACCACGGCGATCGACACTTCCGGGTACTGCTTGGCGGCGTTGGCCTGGCGCAGCGACAGAATCGCCGGCACGTCGCGGCCGCCGGCGTGCTGAATCTCGAGCGCCGCGCTTTGCGAGAGAAACCGCGCTTCCTCGCTCAGCGCCCGCAGCCGGCTCTGCACCAGGTACGAGCTGAAGCTGTAAAACAGCAGGAACCCGCACAGCAGCGAGAAGGCGACCAGCAGCAGCGCCGGCACGAAGCCGATGAACACGTACGAGAGGATCAGCTTGCGACGGACGCGCCACAGGAGGCGGCGTTTCGCGAGCACGATCAGGCGGAAGGTGAAATAGGCGAAGCCGCACGCCGCCGCCAGGCCGGCGACCGTGTCGACCACCGCGAAGAACGGTGGCACGCCGCCGAGCGACAGGCCGATGAGGATCACCGCCAGCTTGACGGCGAGGCCGACGACGATCGCGCGCCCGGGCAGCGTGTGCAGCAGCGCGCCGCGCACGCCTGCTCGCCGATCGACCGCCGGGGGTGGCAGCGCCCGCCTGTTCATCGGAGGTTCATGTTATCGTAGTTGGATCGTGAAGCTCACACCCCGCGCGCGTTTCAGCACCATCTGCCTTCACGCCGGCCAGGAACCGGACCCGTCGACCGGCGCAATCATCACGCCGATCTACCAGACGTCGACCTACGTCCAGGAAGCGCTCGGCAAACACAAGGGCTTCGAGTACGCCCGGACCCAGAACCCGACGCGGATGGCGCTCGAGCGCAATATCGCCGCGATCGAGTCCGGCAAGGAAGGGTTCGCCTTCGCCTCGGGCATGGCCGCCATCGGCGCCATCGCCACGATGCTGAAATCGGGCGATCACGTGGTGGTCTCCGACAACACCTACGGCGGCACCTTCCGTCTGTTCGACAAGGTGCTGCGGCGCTACCAGCTCTCGTTCACGTACGTCGATACGTCGAACCTCGACGAGGTCGAGCGGGCAATGACGCCGGCGACCCGGATGCTCTTCGTCGAGACGCCGACCAACCCGGTGATGCGGCTCACCGACCTGCGCGCGGCGGCCGATCTCGCCCACCGTCATGACGCCATCCTGGTGGTCGACAACACGTTCGCGAGCCCCTACCTCCAGCGCCCGATTGAGTTCGGCGCCGATCTGGTCACCCACAGCACGACCAAGTACCTGAACGGCCACAGCGACAGCGTCGGCGGCATTGTTGTCGCCGTGCGGGACACCGACATCGAGTGGTTGAGGTTCGTGCAGAACGCGGAAGGCGCCATCCTCAGCCCGTTCGACTCCTTTCTGGTGCTGCGCGGGACCAAGACGCTGCCAATCCGCATGCAGGCGCACAACGCCAACGGCCTGGCGCTCGCTGAGTTTCTCAGCGCCCATCCGAAGGTGCAGCACGTCCACTATCCAGGGCTGCCGTCGCATCCGCATCACGAGCTGGCGAAGAAGCAGATGCGGGGCTTCGGCGGGATGCTGGCGTTCGAGCTCGGCTCGCTCGAGGCGGCGCGGCGGCTGCTGAACGGCGTCACGCTGCACTCCCTGGCCGAAAGCCTGGGTGGCGTCGAGTCGCTGATCTCGCACCCGGCGACGATGACCCACGCGTCGGTGCCGCCGGAGCGCCGCGCCGCGATCGGGATCACCGACGGCCTGGTGCGGATTTCGGCCGGGATCGAAGATCTCGACGACCTCAAGGAAGACCTGACCCAGGCGCTCGAGCACGTGTAGTCGATGATCGACTTCGTCCTGCATTTCGACAAGCATCTGCTCGAGTTCGTCGCCCAGTACGGGACCTGGGTCTACGCCATCCTGTTCACGATCGTATTCGCTGAGACCGGCTTCGTGGTGACGCCGTTCCTGCCGGGCGACTCGCTGCTGTTCGCGGCCGGCGCCTTGTGCGCCACCG
This sequence comes from Vicinamibacterales bacterium, assembly GCA_036269295.1. GTDB lineage: Bacteria > Acidobacteriota > Vicinamibacteria > Vicinamibacterales > CAVVIG01 > CAVQFC01. The sequence goes on from DATASG010000311.1 coordinate 6,979, forward strand.
GCGAACTCGGCATGTCGGCGATGCTGGGCCTGCTGACGCTGGCGGCCTTTGCCGGCAACACCGTCAACTATGGGGTTGGCCGGTTCATCGGGCCGCGCGTATTCGGCGGCACGTTCCGCTTCCTGAACCAGGAGTATCTCCAACGGGCGCACGCCTTCTTCGAGCAGTACGGCGGCAAGGCGATCGTGCTCGCCCGCTTCGTGCCGATCGTCCGGACGTTCGTGCCGTTTGTCGCGGGCGCGGCGCAGATGACGACCGCGACCTTCGTGCTCTACAACGCGATCGGCGCGATCGGATGGGTGTCGCTCTGCCTGGGCGCGGGCTGGTTCTTCGGCAACATCCCCGTCATCAAGAACAACTTCTCGCTGGTGACGCTCGGGATCGTGTTGGTGTCGATCCTGCCGATGCTGTTCGAGGTGATCTCCCATCGGCGCCGTGGGAGGTAAGGAGGGGTCGGGAGTCGATTGCAGTTTCTGCGTACGAGGATCCACCA
>DATASG010000312.1:0-16351 GCA_036269295.1 Vicinamibacterales bacterium
TGCCACCGCTGCTGCGCGACACCGCGGATCCGCCACCGCCGCCGGTCGCGCCGCCGCCGTGCGATACCGCCGATCCGCCACCGCCGCCGGTCGCACCGCCGCCGTGCGATACCGCGGATCCGCCGCCGCCGCTCGCACCGCCGCCGCCCGACGGCGCGCTCGGTGCCGAACTCGCGTGCGGCGCCGCAGCCGGAGCGCTGGCGCCCCCGCCGCCGGTCGACTGTCCCTGGGCTTGCGCCTGCGCCATCGCCGGACCCGCCAGCAACCCGACCGAAGCGACCGTTGTCAGGGTGAGTTTGGCGAAAAGAGGGAGTGTGGCTTTCATGGCGGAGATCCCCTTGTGGTGAGAAGCAGCAACCCACCTGCCATAGCGATGCCATAAGTATCGGCCCAAAACCGTTGATTTGCACGTACTAAGCTGAATTTGTGTCCTCCGGCGCGGCCCCGCGTCCCGTTTTCTTGACACTCCGATCCATCGCCCGATACAGTCAGAAAATCGATGTTTCACAGCACCACAATCCTTGCGGTTCGTCACCGGGACGCCGCGGTGCTGGCCGGTGACGGCCAGGTGACCTTTGGTCAGACGGTCGTCAAGCACGGCGCGAAGAAGATTCGGCGTCTCTACAACGACCGGGTTCTGGCCGGTTTCGCCGGCTCCGCCGCCGATTCCTTTGCCCTTTTCTCCCGCTTCGAGGCCAAGCTGGAACAGTATCGCGGCAACCTCGAACGCTCTGCGGTCGAGCTCGCGAAGGACTGGCGTTCGGATCGCATCCTGCGCCGCCTCGAGGCGATGTTGATCGTCCTCGACAAAACGGCAACGTTCCTGCTTTCAGGCAACGGCGACCTGATCGAGCCCGACGATGGGATTGTGGCGATCGGCTCGGGGGGACCGTACGCGCTCGCCGCCGCCAGGGCGCTGGCGGCCAACACCGACCTCGACGCGCGCACAATCGCGGAGAAGGCGATGGCCATAGCCGGCGAGATCTGCATTTATACCAACGCCACCATCGCGGTCGAAGAGCTCTAGTGCCTATTCTGCTTCCCGAGACCACCCAGAGCTCCGCCGGCACGCTGACACCGCGGCAGATCGTGGCCGAGCTCGACAAGCACGTCATCGGCCAGGCGGCGGCCAAACGCGCGGTCGCCATCGCCCTGCGCAACCGGATGCGGCGCCAGAAGCTCGCGCCGGAGCTCGCCGAGGAGATCGCGCCGAAGAACATCCTGATGATCGGGCCGACCGGCGTCGGCAAGACCGAGATTGCCCGCCGGCTCGCGAAGCTGGCCCAGTCGCCGTTCCTCAAGGTGGAGGCGTCGAAGTTCACCGAGGTCGGCTACGTCGGGCGCGACGTCGAATCGATGATCCGCGATCTCACGGAGCTCGGCGTCGACATGGTGCGCGAGGAGCGCCTGGAGGACGTGCGCGCCAAGGCGCAGCAGAACGCCGAGGACCGGCTCCTCGACATCCTGCTGCCGCCCCGCCCGATCGCTCCCGACGAAGAGCCGGCCGCGTCGCGCGACACCCAGCAACAGACCCGCGAGCGCTTCCGAGAGCAGCTCCGCGCCGGCCGGCTCGACGCGCGGGTCGTCGAGCTCGACGTGCGCGAGAAGGCGTTCCCGTCGTTCGAGATCATCGCCGGCTCCTCGGTCGAAGAAGTGGACATCAACCTCAAGGACATGCTGCCCGGCCTGTTCCAGGGCAAGAACAAGAAGCGCAAGCTGAGGGTGCCCGAGGCCCTCGAATACCTGGCGACCGAGGAGGAGCAGAAGCTGATCGACATGGACAGCGTCGCCCGCACGGCGGTCGCGCGCGTCGAGCAGGCCGGAATCATCTTTCTCGACGAAATCGACAAGATCGCCGGGCGCGAAGGATCGCACGGCCCCGACATCAGCCGTGAAGGCGTGCAGCGGGACATCCTCCCCATCGTCGAGGGCACCACGGTGAACACCAAGTACGGAATGGTGAGGACCGATCACATCCTGTTCATCGCCGCCGGCGCCTTTCACGTGTCGAAGCCGTCGGATCTGATCCCCGAGCTGCAGGGCCGTTTTCCGATTCGGGTCGAGCTCGAGGCGCTGGGGAAGGACGAGTTCGTGCGCATCCTGACCGAGCCGCGCAGCGCCCTGATCAAGCAGTACGTCGCGCTCATGGACACCGAAGGCGTGACCCTGTCGTTCACCGACGATGCCATCCGCACCATCGCCGATTTCGCGCAGACCGTGAACGACCACACCGAGAACATCGGCGCGCGGCGCCTGCACACCATCCTCGAAAAACTGCTGGACGAGATCTCGTTCGAAGGTCCGGACCTGGTCGAAAAGACGGTGACCATCGACGCCGCCTACGTGACCCGCATGCTCGCCGACATCGTCAAGAACGAAGACCTGTCGCGGTACATCTTGTGATCGAGAGCCCGTTTTGCTCTGCGCGTTCGGCGAGCTCTGCGTTGATCGTCGTGCTCTTGTGCATCGGCTGTGGCAAGAAAGGCCCGCCGCTCGCGCCGCTGGTCAAGCTGCCGGTGGCGCCGGCGGATCTGGTGGCGTCGCGCCGCGGCGACGTCGTCGGCGTGTCCTTCACCGTGCCGAGCACCAATACTGACGGCACCCGCCCCGCCAACGTCGCCCACGCGGAGGTCTACGCCATCACCGCGCCGCCCACCGTGCCGCCGATCTCGGACGCGAGCCTGCTGAAGTTCGGCACCCGCATCGGCACCGTCGAGGTCAAGGCCCCGCGCGATCCCAATCACACCGCCGACGAGGACGATCCGTCGGACGAAGTCGACGCCCCGGAGGGCTCCGGCCTGGATCATGGTGCGGTCGCGCGCTTCACGGAACCGCTGACGCGCGACGTGCTCACGGCTGTGACCGTGCCGCCGGACAAGCACGCGCCGGCCGCGGCGGCGCCGCCGACCGGTGTCCCGCTGCTCGGTCCGCCGCCCGTGGGGCCGATGCGCACCTACGTCGCCTTCGGCACCTCGACGCGCGGGCGCAAAGGACCGCTGTCCAAGCGCGTCACGGTGCCGTTGATTCCGCCGCCGCAACCGCCGGCCGGTGCCGCGTTTACCTACGACGAGAGCGCGGTCACGGTGACCTGGTCGCCGGTCGTCACCGCCCCGCCCGCCGGCTCCGGCGACTTGCTCCCGGCTCGCCAGCTTGGCGCGCCGCCGCCGCCGGCAATCGCCTACAACATCTACGACGCCACCAACGCGGACGCCGTGGTCAAGCTCAACGCGGCGCCGCTGACCGATCCGACATATGTGGACAACCGTGTGGTGTTTGGCGAGAATCGCTGCTACACCATCGTCGCAGCCGAGACCATCGGCGGGACCACGATTGAGAGCGAAGCGCCGCCCCCGACCTGCAAGACGCTGGTCGACACCTTCCCGCCCGCGGCCCCGAAAGACCTCAAGTCGATCGCGAGCGACGGCGCGATCAACCTGATCTGGGAGCCGAACGTGGAGAAGGATCTCGCCGGCTACATCGTCCTGCGCGGGGTCGAGCCGGCCGAAACGCTTCAGCCGATCACGCCTTCGCCAATCGTCGAGCCGTCGTTCAAGGACAATGTGAAACCGGGCGTGGCGTACGCGTATGCGGTGCTCGCCGTGGACAAGGCGGGCAACCTCAGCCCCCCGTCGGCGCGCGCGGTCGACACTGCGCGATGAAGGGCTAGAATGTGTCGCTGATGGACAAGATTTATCGGCTGTCGCAGGACGGCGACATCTTCTACGCCGTCGAGCGCGGCGGGGAGCTGCTTCGCGCTTCGGGAGACCCGTTCTCCGGGCTGACCACCGGCGCGGCTGTGCGCGGCGGGTTGGCGGCAGTGCGAGTGCTGTCGCCGGTGCGGCCGTCGAAAATCGTCTGTGTCGGCCTCAACTACAAGGATCACGCCGGAGAAGTCGGCAAGGCGCTGCCGGCGGAGCCGCTGTTGTTCCTCAAGCCGCCGTCAGCTGTGATCGGACCCGGCGATCCGATCCGCCGTCCGCCGGGCGTCGGCCGCGTCGATCACGAAGCCGAGCTCGGCCTCGTCATCGGGCGGCGCGCCCATCGGGTGGCTGCCGCCAGCGCCTGGGACTACATCCTCGGCATCACCTGCGTGAACGACGTCACGGCGCGCGATCTGCAGAAGAAGGAAGCGCAGTACACGCGCTGCAAGGGCTTCGATACCTTCGCGCCGATCGGGCCGTGCATCGCGACCGGCCTCGGCACCGGGCCGCGCCTGGTCGAAGGCCTCGTCAACGGCCAGCGCCGCCAGTCCTCGAGCACGAGGCATCTCATTTTCCCGATCGAGCACCTGGTGGAGTTCATCACCTTCGTGATGACGCTCGAGCCGGGCGACATCGTTTCCACCGGCACGCCGGAGGGCATCGGGCCGCTCGCGGCAGGCGACTCGGTGACGGTGGCGATCGAGGGCGTCGGCGAGCTCACGAACCCGGTCACGGATGAATCAGGAGAGCTGTCATGAAGCTGTTCATCGACTCCGGCAACATCAAGGACATCGAAACCCTCGTGGCGATCGGCATCATCGACGGGGTGACGACCAACCCCACCCTGCTCTCGAAGGAGCCGGGTGACTACCGTGAGAACCTCAAGAAGATTTGCGACATCGTCAAGGGTCCGGTCAGCGGCGAAGTGACCGCGGTTGACGTCGCCGGCATGCTTCAGCAGGGGCGCGAGATCGCGAAGATCGATCAGCACATGATCGTCAAAGTGCCTCTCACCCGCGCCGGCATCCAGGCGTGCAAGACGCTGTCGGGCGAAGGCATCCGGGTCAACGTGACCTTGTGCTTCTCCCCGGCGCAGGCGCTGCTGGCCGCCAAGGCGGGGGCGACCTTCATCAGCCCGTTCGTCGGCCGGCTCGACGACGTCGGCACCAACGGGATGGAGCTGATCCGTGAGATCGTCCAGATCTACAACAACTACGATTTCACGACCGAGATCCTGGTCGCCAGCTGCCGCCACCCGATTCACGTGATTGAAGCGGCGCGCATGGGCGCCGACATCGCGACCTGCCCGCCCGCGGTCATCGACCAGCTGTTCAACCACCCGCTGACCAACATCGGACTCGAGAAGTTCCTGAAGGACTGGGAGAAGTCTCAGGCGGTGAAGGCGTGAAAGGGTCTGGGGACTAGGGACGAGGGACTGCAGCCAGCCCCCCAGCCCCCAGCCCCCAGCCCCCAGCCCCCTTATGGATCCTTACCAAACACTCGCCGACCTGGAACGCCGCGCCGAACTCGGCGGCGGCGAGGAGCGCCTGAAGCGCCATCACGCCGCCGGCAAACTGACGGCGCGCGAGCGGATCGAGCTGCTCTTCGATCCCGGCACTTTCGAGGAGGTCGACAAGCTGGTTACCCACCGCTGCATCGATTTCGGGATGCAGGAGCAGATCGTGCCCGGCGACGGCGTCGTCGCCGGCCACGGGCTGATCGACGGCCGCCAGGTGTTCGCCTTCGCCCAGGATTTCACCGTGTTCGGCGGATCGCTGTCGGAGACCAACGCCGCCAAGATCGTGAAGGTCATGGATCTGGCGATGAAGCTCGGCGCGCCGATCGTCGGCCTCAACGACTCCGGCGGCGCGCGCATCCAGGAAGGCGTGCTGTCGCTGGCTGGCTACGCCGACATCTTTCTCCGCAACACCCTGGCCTCGGGCGTGATCCCCCAGATCTCCGCGATCATGGGGCCGTGCGCCGGCGGCGCCGTCTATTCGCCGGCGATCACCGACTTCATCGTCATGGTCAAGGACACCAGCTACATGTTCGTGACCGGGCCCGACGTGCTGAAGACGGTGACCCACGAGGAGGTGTCGAAAGAGGAGCTCGGCGGCGCGATGACGCACAACGCGACCAGCGGCGTCGCGCACTTCGCCACCGACGACGACCGCGAGTGCCTGGCGCTGATTCGCGATCTGCTGTCGTTCATGCCGTCGAACAATCTCGACGATCCGCCGCGGGCGCGGACCGGCGATTCGCCCGACCGCGAGGACGCGGCGCTCGACCGGATCGTGCCGGCGTCGCCCAACCAGCCCTACGACATGCTCGACGTGATTCACCTGATCGTGGACGAGGGCTATTTCCTCGAGGTGCACCATCACTACGCCAGGAACCTGCTGGTCGGATTCGCGCGGCTCGACGGCCGTCCGGTCGGCATCGTGGCCAACCAGCCGGCGGTGTTGGCCGGCACGCTCGACATCGACGCCTCGATAAAGGGGGCGCGGTTCGTGCGCTTCTGCGACGCGTTCAACATCCCGTTGGTGACCTTCGAGGACGTGCCCGGGTTTCTGCCGGGGACGGTACAGGAGTACGGCGGGATCATCCGGCACGGCGCCAAGCTGCTGTTCGCCTTCGCCGAGGCGACCGTGCCCAAGGTGACGGTCATCACCCGCAAGGCGTACGGCGGCGCCTATTGCGTCATGTCGAGCAAGCACATTCGAACCGACTTCAACTATGCCTGGCCGACCGCCGAAATCGCCGTGATGGGGCCGGAGGGCGCCGTCAACATCCTCTACAAGCGCGAGCTCGACGCCGCCGCCGATCCGGTTTCGGCGCGGGCCGAGAAGGTGGAGGAGTTCCGCGAGAAGTTCGCCAACCCCTATATCGCCGCCTCGCGAGGCTTCGTTGACGAGGTCATTCGCCCGCGTGAGACCCGCCGCAAGCTGATCACCGCGCTCAATAATTTGGATAACAAGCGCGACAAGAACCCTCCCAAGAAGCACGGCAACATCCCGCTCTAGTGACAGGCCACAGGTCCCACCGCGCCGCGCTGCAGTTTTTTTGGATCCGCGACAGGAAAGTTCCATCCATCTTGTCACGCGACGTTCTTGCCGGTTGACATCCCGTGACAAACACCGTATTTCATCTGCACGGTGTTGGTTTGGAACCGCTGTTCTACTTTGCACGGAGGATGTTCATGCAGCGACTCAGATTCTTGGCCGCAGCCATCGCGATCGGGCTTCTGGCGGCGGTGCCGGCGCGCGCGCAGTCCACGGCCACGCTTCAGGGCACTGTGACCGACGCACAGAGCGCGGTGATGCCGGGCGTTTCGATCACGGTGCACAACACCGCGACCAACCAGGACCGCAGTGTCGTGACCGACGCGGCGGGCGCCTACGCCGCGGCCGCGCTCGCCCCGGGCCACTACGAGATCACGGCCCACATCGAGGGGTTTCAGGATCAGAAGCGCGAAGTCGATCTCGGCCCCGCGCAGACCGTGGCCCTCAACCTGAAGCTCACGGTCGGCGCGCTCGCCGAGAACGTGACCGTCACCGGCGCCTCGCCGCTTATCGACACCGCCACCGCGGCGGTCGGCGCGTCGATGGCCGAGAAGACCGTGCAGGAGATTCCGTTGAACGGCCGTCATTTCGTCGACCTCGGTCCGCTGATGCCCGGCGGCAGCACCTCGCCGCAGAATGCGGGCCTGAGCGCGCCGTTGCGCGGCCAGGGCGCGTTCTCGTTCATGACCGCCGGCAACCGCGAGACGTCCGTCAACTTCATGGTCAACGGCATCAACCTGAACGACCTGTCGAACTCGCAGGTCACCTTCCAGCCGTCGATTAACACCGTCTCGGAGTTCAAGGTGGACAACTCGACCTTCAGCGCTGAGTACGGCCGCAACTCGGGCGCGATCGTCAACGTCGCGACCCGCTCGGGCAGCAACCAGCTGCACGGCGAAGGCTTCGATTTCTACCGCGACCAGAAGTTCGACTCGCGCAACTACTTCAACCCCGCGCCGGCCAACCAGTCGACATTCAATCGCAAGCAGTTCGGCGTCAACCTCGGTGGGCCGATCGTGAAGAACAAGACGTTCTTTTTCGGCAGCTATGAGGGGCTGCGCCATCTCCAGGGCGTCGACCTCAACTCCGGGACCTTGAGCGACGCGCAGCGTGCGGCGGTGACCGATCCGCTCGCCAGGAAACTGCTGCAGTACATCCCGACCGCGAACGACTCCACCGGCCTGCGCGCGATCGGCTCGGAGCTCGCGCCGGTCACCATCGATCAGGGCACGGGCGATCTCCGGCAGAACCTCGCGCAGAACGACGATTTGCACGTCTACTACGCGTTTCAGAAAGACTTCCGCCACGAGCCGAACGCGCAGAACAACACCGTGCCGGGCTTCGGCGATAACCGCGGCGGACACCGCCAGGTGCTGACGGTCAACGAGACGCACGTCTTCAGCCAGGCGCTGGTCAACGAAGTGAGGGCGGGTTACAACAGGATCAGCATCAGCTTCGATCCGACCACCCAGGTCGACACTGGGGCGCTCGGCATCAATCTCGGCCAGACCCAGAATCCGGTTGCGCTTCCGCAAATCACGATCTCGGGCCCCGGCCTGAACTTCGGCGGCCCGTCCGGCTTCCCCAGCGCCCGTGAGGTGACGACCGGCGCGATCGGCGACACCGCGACCTACCTGCTCGGGAGCCAGGTCATCAAGTTCGGCGGCGAGTTCCGCCGAGTCAAGCACAACAGCGTCAACGGCGATCCCGGAAGCTTCACCTATCCGAGCGTGGCGGCATTTCAGCAGGGGTTCGGCAGCTCGCTCGTGATCACGCTCGGCGGCCTCACCTACAACGCCTACGTGAACGCGCTCGGCGCGTTCGTGCAGGACTCCATATCGCTCGGCTCCAGGCTGAAGCTGGATGTCGGCCTGCGTTACGACTACCTCCCGTCGCCCACCGAAGGGGACGACAAGCTCGTCACGTTTGATCCGAGTTCGACGTCGCTGATCCGAATCGGCTCGAACGGCTTCACGCAGGTGACGAAGAACGGCAGCGACTTCCAGCCGCGCGCCGGCATCGTCTGGACGCCGACCGCCGATGGCAAGCTCGCCGTTCGCGGCGCCTACGCGGTGATGGTGAATCAGAGCAACACCGGCTACTTCGTGGGAGAGTCGAACAATCCGCCGCTCACCACGCCGCTGTCCGGGCAGGCGTCGGGCACGGCCGCGAGCAACATCAAGCTCGACAGCGCGCTGAGCGCCGCGGGCGCGGCGGCCTTGAACCCGTCGTTCACCGACCCGAATTTCCTGCCGGGCCGGATGCAGACGTGGAACGTCAACGTCGAGCGCGAGATCGGTGGGACAGGCGTGATGGTCGGTTACTTCGGATCGCACGGCGACCGGCAGCGGATCCCGATCAACCTGAATCAGTTCACGACGCCCGGCGGCACCGTGCGCCCGTATCCGAAGCTGTCGGCCTCGAGCCCGATCCTGCCGGGCGCCACTCTCGGCAATATCACGGAACAAACCAGCCTCGGCTGGTCCGACTACAAGGGTCTGTGGGTGACCGCGAACCACCGGATGACGCACGGGCTGCAGCTCTCCGGCTCCTACACCCTCTCGAAGTCCACGGACACCAACTCGTACGACGGCACCGGCGCCGGTACGAACGGCTCGCTGCAGGACAGCACCAATATCGCCGACAGCGAAGGGCCGTCGGACTTCGACGTCCGCCACCGCGTCTCGGTCAACATGTCGTACGACCTGCCGTTCCACGGCAACCGCTTCAAGGACGGTTGGCAGGTCGTGCTCGTCGAGCAGGCACAGACCGGCAATCCGGTGAACATCATTACCAACATCACGACCATCAGCGGCGTCTCGTCGGTGCGCCCGGACCTCATCGGCGCGCTGCCGGCTATCACGCCGACGCCGGTGGTGGATCCGACCACCGGTGCGGTCTCGAGCTACACGTGGTTCACGGGCTCGGCCAATACGGTCTGCGATCCTCGCGCCAGCGCCCCCGCGAACCAACAATGCACCTCGGCGTCCGTGTTCGCCCTGCCGTACAACGCGGCGGGTGTTGCGCACTTCGGCAACCTTGGGCGGAACGCCGTCTACGGACCGGGGTTTGGTGATACGGACCTGTCGCTGATCAAGAACGTCACGCTGCAGGGCAACGCGCACGTGCAGCTGCGGCTCGAGGTGTTCAACCTCTTCAACCAGGCGAACCTCGGTCAGCCGGGCCGCACCGCGACTCCGCTCAGTACCTCGTTTGGCGTGATCAGCAACACCCGGTTCCCGACAGGTGACTCGGGCTCGGCGCGGCAGGTGCAGTTCGCGGCGAAGTTCCTGTTCTAGGGCTGGACGCGCCCGCGTAAACTACTGCGGATGCGCATCGCTTCTATCGCCGCGGCCGCCTTGGCGGTCGCGGCGCTCTCTGCTCAAGCCCCTCCGCCTTTTCACCTTGAAGAAGCCACGATCGCGCAGGTTCAGGCCGCGTTTCGCGACCGCTCGCTGACCTGCCGCTCGCTGGTCGAGCGCTACCTGGCGCGGATCGACGCCTACGACAAGAAAGGCCCGGGCCTCAACGCCATCGTGATGACCAATCCTGATGCGCTCAAGACCGCCGACGAGCTCGATCGCCGGTTCCGCCAATCCGGGCCGATTGGACCGATGCACTGCGTGCCGATTCTCGTGAAGGACAACTACGAAACGGTTGACATGCCGACCACGGCGGGATCGTTGTCGTTGAAGGGCATGATGACCGGCGCCGACGCCTTCATCGTCAAGCGCTTGCGCGACGCCGGTGCGATCATGATCGCGAAATCGAACATGGCGGAGTTCGCGTTCAGCCCGATCGAGACGGTGAATTCGATCTTGCCCGGCTACACGCGCAACCCCTACGACACCAGCCGCGTGACCGCGGGATCGAGCGGCGGATCGGCGGCCGGCGCGGCCGCCAACTTCGCCGTCTTCGGGCTCGCCAGCGACACCGGCGATTCCATCCGCGGGCCCGCTGCCCACCAGGCGTTGGTCGGGCTTCGATCGACGATGGGCCTGGTGAGCCGGTCGGGCGTCGTGCCGCTCAACCTCGGCGCCGACATCGCCGGCGCCGTGACGCGCACCGTCGCCGATACGGCGGCGGTGCTCCAGGTCATCGCCGGCCCCGATCCGGATGATCCCGTGACCGAGGCGGGCCGCGATCACGTGTCGCCGAACTACGCGGCGTCGTTGCGCGCCGACGGCTTGAAAGGCGCGCGCATCGGCGTGCTCCACCAGGCTTACGACACGCCGACGCTCGACCGCGATGTCGACAGCGTGTTCACGAGCGCTCTCGGCGAGCTGCGACGTCTCGGCGCGGCGGTGATCGACCCCGTGGAGGTCGCGGGCCTCGATAGCATGGGTCGGGGCGGCGCCTGCAATCAGTTCAAATACGATCTGAACCGGTATCTCGGGCGTCTCGGTGACAAGGCGCCGATGCACTCGCTGGCCGAGATCATCAAGTCGCGCCGCTTCCATCCGTCGATTCAGGCCCGGCTCGAAAGCGGTCAGGCCTCCGACGACGTCCCCGGTGAGACGCCGGGATGCCGCGACCGCGAGGCCTACCGCGGCAAGCTGCGCGCGGCCGTGCTGCAGCTGATGGACTCGTCACAGCTCGATGCGCTGGCCTACCCGACCTGGAGTAACCCGCCGCGGCTGATCGGCGACCTCAATACGCCGGGCGGCGACAACAGCCAGCTGTTCTCGCCCTCCACCGGCTTTCCCGCAATCACGGTGCCGATGGGGTTCACGCGCGCCGGCACGCTGCCGGCCGGGCTCCAGATGCTCGGCCGCCCCTGGAGCGAACCGACCCTCCTCAAGCTGGCCTACGCCTACGAGCAGGCCACCCACCATCGCCACGCACCGGCGGCGACGCCGCCGCTGCGCTGACGATAGAATAATAGTCCTTCGATGAAGAAGATCTTGATCGCCAATCGCGGCGAGATCGCGGTGCGCATCATCCGCGCCTGCCGGGAGCTGGGCGTCTCGCCGGTCGCGGTGTATTCGGAATGCGATCGGACGGCGCTGCACGTGCGCTACGCCGACGAGGCCTATGCGATCGGGCCGAGCGCGCCGCGGGAAAGCTACCTGCGTCTCGAGGCGCTGATCGACGCGGCGAGGAAATCTGGCGCCGACGGCGTCCATCCGGGCTACGGTTTCCTCGCCGAGAACGAGCACTTTGCCGCCGCGGTGCGCGACGCCGGCTTGACCTTCATCGGTCCCACGCCTGAAGCGATCGGCACGATGGGAAGCAAGACCGCGGCGCGGACGGCGGCCAGGCGTGCCGGCGTGCCGGTTGTGCCCGGCACCGAGGATCCGCTGGCGCCGGACGCGACCGCCTCGGAGATCGCGGCGGCCGCCGACGCCATCGGCTATCCGTTGCTCGTGAAGGCGGTCGCCGGCGGCGGCGGCAAGGGCATGCGCACCGTCACCGAGGCCGCCGACCTTGCCGGCGCGGTGCGCGCGGCGCGATCGGAAGCCGGCGCCGCGTTCGGCGACGCCGCCGTCTACCTCGAGCGCCGCCTGACGCGCCCGCGCCACATCGAAGTGCAGCTGCTTGGCGACGTCCACGGCACGGTGCTGCCGTTCGTCGAGCGCGAATGCTCGATTCAGCGCCGCCATCAGAAAGTGGTCGAGGAGACACCCTCGCTCGCGGTCTCGCCGGCGGTGCGGTCGGCGATGGCCGCCGCCGCCGCCTCGGTGGCCAGCGCCGTCGGCTACACCAACGCCGGCACCATCGAATTCCTGCTCGACGAGGACGGCCGCTTCTACTTCCTCGAGATGAACACGCGGCTCCAGGTCGAGCACCCGATCACCGAGATGGTGACCGGCATCGATCTCGTCCGCTGGCAGATTCGCATCGCCCGCGGTGAGCGGCTCGATCTGGATCCGGAACGCCTGCTGCGGCCGCACGGCCACGCCATCGAGTGCCGCATCTACGCCGAGGATCCGGACAACAACTTCCTGCCGTCTCCGGGCCGGATACAGCAGCTGCGTGTGCCGGCGGGGCCGGGCATCCGCGACGACAGCGGCGCGACCGCCGGGCTCGACGTGCCGATCTTCTACGATCCCATGATCTCGAAGCTGGTGGCGTGGGCCGAAGATCGTCCGCTCGCGCTCGCCAGGATGCGGCGCGCGCTCGGTGAGTACCTCGTCACCGGCATCAAGACGACGGTGCCGTTTTTCAGCTGGCTGTTGGCGCAGCCCGATTTCCAGGCCGGCCGCTTCCACACTACCTATCTGGATGAGGTGCTCAAAGCGCGCAACGGCCGTCCGTTCGTCGAGCCGTCGCCGGCAGTGGAGGAGATCGCGGCCATCGCTGCGGCGCTCGAAGCCGTCATGTCGCCGTCCACGCTCGCCGCCGACGCGCCGGCGGCGCACGCCGAACGCCCGAACGCGCGCCGGTGGCGGGCGCACGCCCGCGCCGAAGGGCTGCGCTGACGTGCAGTACGAGGTCGAAGTCGGCGGCCGCCGGCTCCAGGTTGTCGTGACCCGGTCTGGCGACGAGTTTACCGTCGCCGTCGACGGGCATCCCAGCCGGGTGGACGCGGCGCGCATTGACGGGCATACGCTGTCGTTGATCGTCGCCAACGGCTCGGCCGTCGACGGCCAACGGCTGGCATCACGCGAAGTCAGCGTCGCCCCGGATCCGATCAGCGGGCAGCTGGCGGTGCACGTCGGCGCCACGGCGGTCACGGTCACCTTGAACGGCCGCCGCCGCTGGGGACGCAAGGACGACGGTGCCGGGACTGGCTCGGGGCCGCAGCGCCTGGTGGCGCCGATGCCCGGTAAAGTGGTCCGCGTCCTCGTGAAGGCCGGCGATCAGGTCACCGCCAGACAGCCGGTCGTGGTGGTCGAAGCGATGAAGATGGAAAACGAGCTGCGTGCCGGCCGCGGCGGCACGGTCGCCGAGATCCTCGCGCGCGAAGGGATGTCGGTTGACGCCGGCGCCCTGCTCCTCGTCATCCAGTGAACGTGTTCAAGCGCCTCCGCGGTCACCGGGTCCTGCGCTATGTCAGCGTCTGCCTGACCATCGTCGTCGCCCTGCTGGCGGCGGCGATCGTGACCTCGATCACGATCGATCTTGGCCCCGCCCTCCGCGCCAGGGCGGAGGACGCCGGCTCCAGGTACATCGAGCGGCCGCTGCACATCGGCGCGCTGAGAATCCGCCTGCTGAGCGGCAAGATCCTCGTCGAAGATCTGAAGATCGACGGCCTGCATTCCGGCGATCGCCCGTTCTTCACCGCCCGACAGATTGCGGTGGCGATCGACTGGGTGCCCGCCTTCAGACGGCGCCCCGACATCACCATCAGCTCGGTCGAGATGAGCGACTGGCAGATGCTGGTGGAGAAGTGGGACGGCGCCCACAACTTCCCGCGCTTCAGCCACGACGACGGCCAGCCGCCGGGGCCGAGGCGGGTGACGACCACGCTCAAGTACCTGCGCGCGTCCCGCGGCCGGTTTGCGTTCGAGGACAACGAGACGCCGTGGAGCGTGATCTGCCCGAACCTCGACATCAACATCACCAACCTGCCCAACTATCACGGCACCGCCACGTTCCATGACGGCACCGTCACCATCCAGGACTTCGTGCCGATGTGGGCGAACATGAAAGCCGCCTTCGTCATCGACGGATCGTCGATTCACCTCGACCGGATCGACATGGACACCGACGGCGCGACCACCGTCGCCAGCGGCGACGTCGACATGGGGCAGTGGCCGAACCAGGGTTACCAGGTGAAATCGCGCGTCAACTTCCCGCGCATGCGCGAGCTGTTCTTCAAGGACGAGTCGTGGCGCCTCGCCGGGGTCGGCGACTTCACCGGCACCTTCCGGCTGTTCAAGAGCGGCCATGAGACCGGCCGCGATCTGACCGGCGCCTTCACCAGCGAGCTCGCCGGCCTCAACGACTACCGCTTCCCGCGTCTGTACGGATCGCTGCGTTGGACGGAGCACGGCTTCAGCGTCTGGAACGCGGGCTCGCAGTTCTACGGCGGCGACGCCAGGTTCGCCTACGACATCAAGCCGTTCGGCGAGAAGATCAAGCCGACGCACCGCTTCGACGCGACGCTGACCGGCGTCGATCTGGCGCGGTTCACCGACTTCGAGCAGTTCCCGGGCCTGCGTTTCGCCGGCAGCGCCTCGCTGCACAACCTGCTGGAGTGGCCGTCGGGCCGCTTCGCCGAGCATCGCGGCGAAGGGCAGCTGACGATCGCGCCGCCGCCGGGGGTCACGCCGATGACCGCGTCGCTCGCGGAGGCGCGCGCCGCCGACGCCAATCATTCGCGCCACGAGTGGGGACCGTTCGCGATCCAGCCGCTGCCGGCGCATCTGCCGATCGCGGCGGCGCTGTCGTACCGCTACGGCGCGGAAGAGGTCTCGATCGACAACGGCCGCTTCGCCACCGAGCACACCCACGTCACGTTCGGTGGCACGACCGCCTACGGGGCGCGATCGCGCCTGCCGTTTCACGTCACCAGCAGCGATTGGCAGGAGAGCGACCAGGTGCTGGCCGGAATCATCAGCGACTTCGGATCGCCGAGCGGCGCCGTGCCGTTCGCCGGCCGCGGCGAGTTCGACGGCGTGATGACCGGCGCCTTCCGCGCGCCGCGCGTGGAAGGGCTGTTCACCGGCGAGGATCTGCGCGCCTTCGACTCGCTCTGGGGCGACGGCTCGGCGACGATCGTGGTCGAAAACCGCTACCTGACGGTCACCGGCGGCGCGGTGCGCGTCGGCGACTCGGAGATCCGCGCCGACGGACTGTTCTCGCTGGGCTACCCGCGCGAAGACCGCGGCGAGGAGATCAACGCCCGTATCCGCGTCGCGCGGCGCGATCTGGACAGCCTTCGCCACGCCTTCGGCATCGACGAGTATCCAGTGTCGGGCCTGCTCTCGGGCGAGTTCCACCTGACCGGCGCCTACCAGCGCCCGGTCGGCTTCGGCGCGATGACGATCAACGAAGGGGTCGCCTACGGTGAGCCCTTCCAGGAGGCAACCTCGCCGCTGCGGTTCGACGGTACCGGCGTCCGTCTCGACAACCTGAAGCTCGCGAAAGACACCGGCCGCGTCACCGGCGCCGCCTTCGTCGGCTGGGACTCGACCTATTCGTTCAACGCCACCGGCCACCGCATGCCGGTCGAGCGGCTGGCGTTCGTGTCGTTTCCGCGCGCCCCGCTCTCGGGGCTGGCCGAGTTCACCGCCACCGGCAGCGGCACCTTCGAGTCGCCGCGCAACGATTTCACCTACCGCGTCGACGACCTGTTTGTCGGCGAGGAAGGCGTCGGGGTCGTGAACGGGACGCTGGCGCTGCGCGGCGCGGAGCTGAGCGGCTCGATCGACGCCGCCTCGCCGCGGATGGCGTTGACCGGGACCGGACGCATCGGCCTGACCGCGCACAAGGAGGCCGAGCTGACGTTCCGCTTCCACGACACCTCGCTCGATCCCTACGTGCGCCTGTTCGTGCCGAAGCTGTCGCCGTTCACCACCGCGGTCGCCAGCGGCGCCATCCGCGGCGAGGCGGCGTCGATCGAGCCGCTCAGCTCCGCGCCGCGCAGCGCCAGCGTCCCGTTCACGACCCCGACGCCTTCCTCGCCGACAAACAGGTCGT
>DATASG010000313.1:0-10807 GCA_036269295.1 Vicinamibacterales bacterium
CGATCCGGGCGCGTGCTGCTGCGAATCGAGGACCACGATCGGCTGCGCAGCCGCCGGGAGTTCGAAGAGGCGATCCTCGAGGATCTCGACTGGCTTGGATTCGAGCCCGACGAGCCGATGGTCCGCCAGAGCGATCGGAGCGCAATCTACGAAGGCGCGCTCGAGCGGCTGCGCAAGCGCGGCCTGGTCTATGCGTGTTCGTGTACCCGGTCAGATGTGGCGCGGGCGTTTCAGGTCCGCGCCGCCGCCGAGCTCCGTTATCCAGGCACCTGTCGCGAACGCGGTTTGACCGAGTCGCCCGGACTCGGGCTGCGCGTCCGGCTCGAGCCGTCGGTCGAACGTTTCGTCGATCTTCGCCTCGGCAGCCAGGAGCAGCGGCCCTCCGAGCAGTGCGGCGACCTCCTGGTCCGCGACCGTGAGGGACACTGGACCTATCAGTTCGCGGCCACGGTCGACGATCTGATGCAGGGCGTGACGCTGGTGATCCGCGGCGTCGATCTGCTCGACTCCACCGGCCGCCAGATCCAGCTCGCGCGGCTGCTCGGCCGTGCCGATCCGCCGGCGTTCTTCCATCACCCGCTGATCATGAAGTCGTCCGCCTTCGCCAAAGGCGTCGGCGGGACGGGGCCCCCATCCGCCGAAGGCTTCGGCGCGCCGAGGCAGAAACTGAGCAAATCGGATGGCGATACCGGAATCAGGGAGCTGCGCGCCCGCGGTTGGACCCCTGAGCAGGTAATCGACGCGGCGCTCGCCGCGGTCAGATAGCCGCGGAACAGACGAAAAAGGAACATCATCGGCCCCACTCGACCACGCGGTTCGGTATCATGTCGGGTTATGAAGGCCTTGCTGCTGGCCGCGGTCGTACTGTCTGGCGCCGCCCCTGCGGATCACGGCGATTGCGCGCAACTCACACAACTGAAGCTCGACGATGTTCGAGTCACGGACGCGTCCGAGGTGCCGGCCGGCACCGGGGCGATCAAGGTCGCGCATTGCCGCGTCTCGGGCGTGATCAGCACCGAGATCAAGTTCTCGCTCCTGATGCCGGACACATGGAACGGCAAGTTTCTGATGGGCGGCGGCGGCGGGTTTGTCGGCTCAGTCCAGAATCAGGCGCAGTTCGTCGTCAACGCCGGCTACGCTACTGCCGGCACCGATACCGGTCACACGGGCGGTACGACCGACGCGACCTGGGCCCTCAACAACGACGAGCGGCGGATCAACTACGGATACCTCGCCGTGCACCGCACGGCCGAGGTGTCCAAGGCGATCCTGCGCAGCTACTACGGCTCACGCGAAACGCGCGCCTATTTTTCCGGCTGTTCGAACGGCGGGCGCCAGGCGCTGATGGAAGCGCAGCGCTTCCCCGACGATTTCGATGGCATCGTGGCCGGCGCGCCGGCGGCCGATTTCACCGGGATCGCGGCGCAGTTCATCAAGGATGTGCGGGCGCAGTTTCCCGATCCAAAGAACCTCACGCCGCTGCTTTCGCCCGAGACGATGAAGGACGTGGCGCGGCAGATTCTGGACAAGTGCGACGCGCTGGACGGCGTGAAAGACGGGGTGATGGAGGATCCGCGGCAGTGCAAGATCGATGTGTCGACCCTCACCGGGTTGAGCGCCGCGCAGACGGCGGCGCTGAAGACGATCTACGCGCCGACGCGCGCGGGTAAGGACATCGCCTTTCCCGGTCAGCCGTTTGGCGGCGAGGGCGAGGTCGCCGGATGGCCGACATGGATCTCAGGCGCGACGCGTCCCGGTCAGCCCGCGGGTCCGAGTCTGCGCTACGCCTTTGCCACGCAGCTGTTCAAGTACATCGTGTTCAACGATCCCGACTGGGACTACCGGACCTACGACCTGTCGACGTGGAAGAAGGACACGGCGAAGACCGCGGCGTTTCTGAACGCGACCAGCTCCGACCTCGGCGCCTTCAAAGGAAAAGGGCACAAGCTGCTGCTGTGGCACGGCTGGTCGGATGCCGGACTGTCGCCCCTGGGTACGATCACGTATTACGAAAGCGTGCGGGCGCGCGACCCGAAGGCCGGGGACTACGTGAAGATGTTTCTCATGCCTGGCGTGCTGCACTGTGGCGGCGGCAGCGGACCCGACAACGCGGACTGGGCGGCGGCGATCGACAGCTGGGTCGAAACCGGCAAGGCGCCGGAGCGCATCATCGCTCAGAAAGGGACTGGCGCAGCGGTCTCGCGCACGCGTCCGCTCTGTCCCTATCCGCAGCATGCGGTCTACCGCGGAACCGGAAGCACCGATCAGGCGGAGAACTTCGTGTGCCGGTAACGCACGGGCTGGGCGGGAAGGGCTGGACAGGCGGGACGGGCTGGACGGGCAGGTTGGGCTGGGCGGGCAGGATGGGCGGAAAGGCCACAAGGATCACGCAATGACCATGAAGCGAACAATGAGCGTCTCAATCGCCGCAGCTTGCGCCGCGTGCATGCTGTCCATGACCGGCGGCGCCGCCGCGCCGAAGTGCGACGCCGACAACGGCGGCCTCAAGCTACCGGCGGGATTCTGCGCGGCGGTGGTCGCTGAAAACCTCGGGCGCGCGCGACACCTCGCGGTGGCGCCCAACGGCGATCTGTACGCGTCGCTCCAGGCCGGACGCGGCGCCAGCCCCGCCGTGGTCGCGCTGCGCGACACCGACGGAGACGGCAAGTTCGACAAGCGCGAGCCGTTCGGCACCGGCGGCGCCACCGGTGTGGCGCTTCGCAACGGCTACGTGTACTACGCGACCACGAACTCGATCGTGCGCCAGAAGCTGGCCGCAGGCGAGCTGGCGCCCTCGGGCGCGGCCGAGGTCATCGCCGAAGGGCTGACCGATCGGCGGCAGCACGCGGACAAAGGGTTGGCCTTCGACGGCAAAGGCGGGGTCTACGTCAACATCGGCGCGCCGTCGAACGCCTGTCAGGTGCCGGATCGCCAACCGAAGGTCAACGGTCAGGATCCGTGTCAACTACTCGAGGTCGCCGGCGGCATCTGGCGTTTCGACGAAAACAAGCTGGGACAGAAACAGGCCGACGGCAAGCGCTACGCGACCGGCTTGCGACAGATGCCCGGAATCACCTGGCATGACGGCTCGCTCTGGCTGGTGATGCACAATCGCGACGGCCTCGATACGCTGTGGCCCGGCCAGTTCACGGCGCAGGAGAATGCCGAACTGCCGGCGGAATACCTGGAGAAGGTCGGCGAAGGACAGAATTTCGGGTGGCCCTACTGCTTCTACAATCACGCGGAAGGGCATCTCGTGACCAATCCGGAGTACGGCGGCGACGGCAAGAAGACCGATCGCTGCGCCGCGTTCACCCCGCCCGCCTACGCGTTCCCGGCACACTGGGCGCCGAACGATCTGGTGTTCTACACCGGCACCCAGTTCCCGGCAAAGTATCGCGGCGGCGTGTTCGTGGCGTTCCATGGATCGTGGAACCGGGCGCCGCTGCCGATGGCCGGCTACAACATCACCTTCGTGCCGTTCGCGGGCGGCAAGGCCGGCAAGCATGAAGTGTTCGCCGACGGCTTCGCTGGCAGGACGCCATTGATGAGCCCGAACGACGCGGTATCGCGCCCCGGCGGTCTCGCGGTCGGTCCCGACGGATCGCTGTACATCACCGAAGACGTGAAGGGCAAAGTCTGGCGCGTGATGTTCGCGGGGAAGTAAGCCATGTATCTGGTTTGGGAAATCTGCATCGGCATCCTGGCGGGATTCCTCGCCGGGAAGATCATGCGCGGCAGGGGCTACGGGATCCTGGTGGATCTGCTGCTCGGCCTGGTCGGAGCGGTGGTCGGCGGCTTCGTGTTTGGCCTGCTCGGGCTGCACGGCTACGGCCTGGTCGGTCAACTGGTCATCGCCACCGCCGGCGCCGTCATGCTGATCTGGCTTGTTCGCCGTTTGTCGTGATTGGGATGTCCGGTCGGCGTCCCTCGATCTTCCATCGACGCAGCGGAAGTGCTCTATGAAACGCATACTGAGCGGGTTGGTGATCGTGATGGCGTCGGCCGGTAACGCGTCGGCGCAGGGCGGCACGCGTTTGCTGTCGCTCGACGACCTTGGCAAGATCAAAGACGTGCGCGATCCGCAATGCGCGCCCGATGGCAGGACGGTTGCCTTCGTCGTGTCGCAGGTCGACGTCAAAGAGGACAAGCCCGGCAACGGCCACATCTGGTCGATCGGCATCGACGGCGCGAACGAGCGCCAGATCACGTCGAGCAACGACAGCGAGGCGTCGCCTCGCTTCAGCCCCGACGGGAAATACCTGTCGTTCACGTCGTCGCGCCCAGGCCAGGCGAAGGGCAACCAGGTCTGGCTGCTCGATCGGAGCGGCGGCGAGGCATTCCAGCTGACCGAGATCAAAGGCCGCCTGCAGGGCTACGAATGGTCGCCCGACTCGAAGCGGCTGGCGCTCACGATCGGCGATCCCGATCCGGATGCCGCCGACGCGCCAGGCGAGGGCGGCGCGGCAGCACCAACCGGGCAGACAGCGCGCAAGGCGCCGAAGCCGATCGTCATCGACCGCTACAAATACAAACAAGACGTGCAGGGCTACCTGCTCTCGGGTCGACACACCTACATCTATCTTTTCGACATCGCGACCAAGTCCCTGGATCGGCTGACGAACGGCCACGCGGACGAATCGTCGCCATCGTGGTCGCCGGACGGGGCGCGGATCGCGTTCATGAGCAACCGCCACGAGGATCCCGACCGCGAGCCGTCGAGCCAGCTGTTCGTGGTCGAGGCGAAGAAGGAGTCAGTGGAGAAAGCGCTGACGCCGGAAACCAGCCGCGGTGGCCGCGGCAAGCCGGAGTGGAGTCCCGACGGGAAGTGGATCGCGCTCCTCGAGGGGGACGACAAGAAATACGGCGCCTACGGGATGGAGCACCTGGCGCTGGTGGCCTCGGAGGGTTCCGGCACGCCGATGCGCGTGAAGGCGGCCGAGGATCTGGACCGCGGCGTCTCACAGCCCAGGTGGAGCGATGATGGCCAGAACATCTTTGCGATCGTGACCGACGACATGTCCGCCTATGGCGTGCGGATTCCCGTCGGATCCGGCAGCGCGGTCCCGATCACCGACAAGCCGATCGTGTTGGGGCCGCGGCACAGCGCCGGCGCGTGCGCGGTGGCGATCTCGGGCGACGACAGCCATTTCAGCGAGCTCTATTCCGCCAGCGTCGTCGGCGGCAAACTGAAGTTCAAGCCGCTCACGCATCAGAACGACGCGCTGCTATCGGAGCTGCAGCTCGGGACCACGACGGAGGTGAAGGCGAAGAGCAAGGACGGTACCGAGGTTCACGGCTTGCTCACGACGCCGCCCGGCTATGTCGCCGGCAAGAAGATTCCAATGCTGCTGCGGATCCACGGCGGCCCCAACGGCCAGGATCAGCACAACTTCGCGTTCGAGCGTCAGTGGTTCGCGGCCAACAACTACGCGGTGCTCGCGGTCAACTACCGCGGCAGCGCAGGGCGCGGCGCCAAGTTCTCGAAATCGATTTGGGCCGACTGGGGTCATTACGAGGTCGAAGATCTGCAGGCCATGGTCGATGAGGTCGTGAAGATGGGCGTCGCGGATCCGAACAAGCTCGGCGTCGGCGGTTGGAGCTACGGCGGCATCCTCACCGACTACATGATCGCCAGCGACAACCGCTTCAAGGCCGCGACCAGCGGCGCAGGCACCGCCTTCACCGTCGCTTTCTACGGCACCGATCAGTACATCATCCAGTACGACTACGAAATCGGTCCGCCGTGGGACCCGAAGGCGTGGGAGACCTATCAGAAGATTTCCTACCCGTTCCTGCACGCCGATCGGATCAAGACGCCGACGCTGTTTCTTGGCGGCGAGCGCGACTTCAACGTGCCGGTCCAGGGCGGACAGCAGATGTACCAGGCGCTGCGCAGCCTGAATATCGACACCCAGCTGGTGATCTACCCGAACGAGTTCCACGGCATCACGCGCCCGAGCTACGTGCGCGACCGTTACGAGCGCTACCTGGCGTGGTACGAGTCGCACATCAACGGCAAGAAGCCGGTCACGGCGACCGCGGCGCAGGAGAAGTAGCGGATCGATGGCGCGGCGCAGGGACATCCCGTCGTCCGAGATTACGCCGCGGTCGATCTATCTCTGCCGCCGCGAGTTTCTGACCGCCACCGGCACGGCGTTCGCGGCGTTAGCAACCGGCGGCCTCGGCAGCGGCCTGGCGGCTGCGACCACCTCGCTTCCGATCGTCAAGAAAGTCGTGACCACCACCGACCCACCGACACCGTATGAGGTGGTGACGACCTTCAACAATTTCTACGAGTTCGGCATCGACAAAGGCGATCCGGCGAAGAAGGCGACGGGGTTCAAGCCCAAGCCGTGGTCGGTGGCGGTCGAAGGCGCCTGCGCCAAGCCCGGTGTCTACGCGCTCGAGGACATTCTCAAGCCGCACCCGCTCGAGGAGCGCATCTATCGTCATCGCTGCGTCGAAGGGTGGTCGATCGTGGTGCCGTGGATCGGCTTCCCGCTCGGCGATCTGTTGAAGCGGTTCGAGCCGGCCGGCAACGCCGCGTTCGTCGAGTTCCTGACGATCCTGCGCCCGGAGGAGATGCCGGGGCAGCGCGGCCGCTTCACCTCGGTGTTGCCGTGGCCGTACAACGAAGGTCTGCGGCTGGACGAGGCGATGCACCCGCTGGCGCTGGTCGCCGTCGGGCTGTACGGCGAGGAGCTGCCGAATCAAAACGGCGCGCCGCTGCGGCTGGTGCTGCCGTGGAAATACGGATTCAAGAGCATCAAGTCGATCGTCAAGATCCGCTTCGTCGAGAAGCAGCCGTTCACGACCTGGATGAAGGAGGAGCCGCTGTACTACGGCTTCTACGCGAACGTCAATCCAGCTCAGACACGCTCGACCTTCCGCGATCAGTCGAACGAGCGACGCCTCGGCGAGTTCCTGATGCGCAAGACGCTCCCGTTCAACGGCTACGCCGATCAGGTTGCGTCGTTGTATGCGGGCATGGATCTCAAGAAGAGCTACTAGCGGGCCCGACTGTTGCAGGTCGGACTTTCATTGGAGGAATACTGATGAGAGCACCGATCTGGACGGGAATGTGCGTGGCACTCGTGAGCGTGGCGACCGCTGGAATCATGGCGCAGCAGGCGCAGACGCCCCAGACATCACCGACCCCACAGACAACGCCGACCCCGCAGAGCAGCAGGCCGTCGACCGCTGACAAGAAGATCACCCTCACCGGCTGCTTGAAGGCAGCGCCTCAGGCGGCGGGCGATGTAAATAGTGCACCCGTCGCGACGGGAACGGCCGGGAGTGCGACCTCGGCGGCCGCTGGCACGACCGGAACTCCCACTGACAAGTTCGTGCTGACGAGCGCGTCCGCGGCTCCGGGCGACGCCGTCTCGCCCACGCCGACCTACCGGCTGATTGCGAATCCCGCCGCGCTCAGCGAGCACGTCGGCAAGAAGCTGGAACTGGTTGGCTCGATCGATCCCACCAGCACGGCGGCGGCGAACGATCCGTCCGCGTCGGCCCCGGCGTTCCGGGTCGAGTCCGGCAAGATCGTCGCGGCGTCCTGTTCCGAGTAGGAAGGTCACGGAGTAGACGGAGGAAACGGGATCACACAGACGCCCTCCGTTTCCTCCGGCGACCGCGTTAGAATCGCGGCGTGAACAAAGTCCTGATCGTGACCGGCGGCGGCCGCGGCATCGGCGCGGCGACGGCGCGGTTGGCCGCGGAGCAGGGTTACGCGGTCTGCGTCAACTACCGGAAGAACCAGGCGGCGGCGGACGCGCTGGTCTCCGAAATCACCGCCGCAGGCGGGATTGCGCTGGCGGTCGGCGCCGACGTCGCCTCTGAGCCAGAGGTCGTGCGTTTGTTCGAGACGGTGGACGCGCGCCTCGGTCCGCTGACGGCGCTGGTCAACAACGCCGGGATCCTCGAGAAGCAGACGCGTGTCGAGGAGCTCGACGCGGCGCGGATCGATCGGGTGTTCGCCACCAACGTGCGCGGCGCCTTCATCTGCGCGAGGGAAGCGGTGCGGCGTCTTTCGACCGCGCACGGCGGTCCAGGCGGTGCGATCGTCAACGTCTCGTCGCGCGCGGCGCAGCTCGGCTCGCCTGGGGAATACGTCGACTACGCGGCGTCGAAGGCGGCACTCGAGGCGCTGACCGTCGGCCTGGCGCGCGAGGTAGCGGCGGAGGGAATTCGCGTCAACGGCGTCCGGCCGGGGATCATCTACTCCGAGATTCACGCCGACGGCGGCGAGCCGGGCCGTGTCGATCGCCTCGGCCCGACGCTGCCGATGCGTCGCGGCGGCGACGCGATCGAGGTCGCCCGCGCGATTCTGTGGCTGCTGTCTGACGAGGCGTCGTACTCGACGGCGTCGTTCATCGACGTCGCGGGCGGTAGATAGAATTAAGAATTAAGAATTAAGAATTAAGAATTAGGAATCAAGATTCGGAATGCGCTGTCCCGCAACCTGGCAACGTCGCAGCGCGATGCGCATTCTGAATTCCCAATTCCCAATTCCAAATTCCTAATTCCTAATTCTCATCATCGCGGTGCACGGTGGCGGGCGAGAACGCCGGCAGGCAGACGGCGACGTACTCGGCCCCCTCTGGCCCGGGTGTACTGTAGCGGACCCATTCGCCGGGCGCGGTGACGACCGCCTGGCCGGCGTGCACGTCGAGGACACCACTGGTGTGCTCGACGCGCACCATCCCTCTGAGCACGACCGTGATCTCCTCGAATTCGGGCCGCTGGCCGGGCTCGAGCCAGCCGGACGGCGACGTCATCCGTGCGACGCTGACCTGGTCGTGGCCGGAGTTCACGCGTCCCGCGAACTCTTCAATCCTTTTCGGCTTGGTACCGGCGGCGGCGACGACCGCCGGCGCGGCGATGAGGCGCGGCATATTCCACGCAGTATAGACTTAGTGGGTGAAGAAGAAGGTGTTCGACAACATCCTCGGCGCGGTCGGCGACACGCCGCTGGTCCGGATCAACCACATCACCAGGGGCGTGGTCAAAGGCACGGTCTACGCCAAGGTGGAGACTTTCAACCCGGGCAACTCGATCAAGGATCGCATGGCGATCCAGATGATCGAGGATGCCGAGCGGGCCGGCACACTGAAGCCGGGCGGGACGATCATCGAAGGCACGTCCGGCAACACCGGCATGGGCCTCGCCATGGCGGCGGTGGTCAAAGGCTACAAGTGCATTTTCACCACCACCGACAAGCAGTCGAAGGAGAAGGTCGACGCGCTGAAGGCGTTCGGCGCGGAAGTGATCGTCTGCCCGACCAACGTCGAGCCCGAGGATCCACGGTCCTATTACTCGGTATCGTCGCGGCTCGAGCGCGACGTGCCGAACTCGTGGAAGGCGAATCAGTACGACAACCTGTCCAACTCCAAGGCGCACTACGAGCAGACCGGGCCTGAAATCTGGGAGCAGACCGAGGGCCGCATCACCCACCTGGTCTGCGGCGTCGGCACCGGCGGCACGATCTCCGGCACCGGCCGCTTCCTCAAGGAACAGAAGCCGACGATCAAGACCTGGGGCATCGACACCTACGGCTCGGTGTTCAAGAAGTACAAGGAGACCGGCATCTTCGACAAGCACGAGATCTACCCCTACATCACGGAGGGGATCGGCGAAGACTTCCTGCCCAAGAACGTCGACTTCAGCGTGATCGACGCGTTCGAGAAGGTCACCGACAAGGACGCGGCGATGATGACGCGCCGGATTTCGCGCGAAGAGGGCATCTTCGCCGGCAACTCCGCCGGCTCGGCGATGGCCGGCCTGCTGCAGCTGCGTGACCACTTCACTGATGACGACCTGATCGTGGTGATCTTCCACGATCACGGCACGCGCTATCTCGGCAAGATGTTCAACGACGAGTGGATGCGTGAGAAGGGGTTCATCGAGAAGCACGGTATGAAGGCGCGCGACCTGGTGGCGATGAAGCTGTCAGGCGAGTTGTGCTCGCTCGAGTCCGAGGAGCCGGTCGAGCACGCGATCCGGCTGATGAGCGAGCACGACTTCTCGCAGCTCTCGGTGATGCGCGACAACCGCCTGGTCGGGTCGCTCAACGAGACGCACCTCTACAACGAGCTGGTGCGCGATCCCGAGGTGAAGCGGCAGCCGGTCGACACCATCATGCAGCCGGCGTTCCCGTTCGTCGACGTCTCCACGCCGGTCGATCTGCTGCAGACGATGATCACGCCGCAGAACCCGGAGGTGCTGGTGCGGGACTTCAAGACGGACAAGACGTTCATCATCACCAGGTCGGATCTCATACGGGTACTCTGATGTTCGATGAGAAGGCGTTGCGGGCGCAGCTGGTGAAGCTGCTCGATTTCAACGAGGCGCACGTCGCGTTCGATCGCGCGGTGAAGGGGATACCTCCCAGACTGCGCGGCGCGCTGCCGCAGGGCGTCGAGCACTCGTTGTGGCAGCTGCTCGAGCACCTGCGGATCACGCAGGCCGACATTCTGGAGTTCTGCCGGACGTCGAAATACAAAGAGAAGCAGTGGCCCGGCGACTACTGGCCGAAGCGGCTGGGGCCGCGCGACGGCGCGGCGTGGACGAAATCGATTGCCGCCTACCGCCGCGACCGGAAGGCGATGCAGCGGCTCGCGGCCAACACCCGCGTCGAGCTGCTGGCGGCGATTCCGCACGGCACCGGACAGACCTATCTGCGCGAGATCCTGCTGGTCGCGGATCACAACGCGTATCACATCGGCCAGATCATCACCGTCCGCCAATTGCTCGGCATCTGGAAGTAGTGCAGGCCTTTAGGCCTGCCTCTGCGCGATGAACA